>JAGYNF010000187.1 GCA_018400215.1 Cyanobium sp. M55B138
AGAACCAGCTCTATCCGCGGCTGGCGGCCCTGGGGGGAGGCCCGCCGGGGCCGGGCCCAGACCTCAGCACCCTGGCGGCGGCGGGCGATCAGGGCTTTGCCGTGGAGCCCTTCGCCTTCACCGGTCGGGACGGGACCCGCATCGAGGCCCTGGCGTACCTGCCCGAGGGCAAGGCCACCGCGCCCGCTGCACCTGCGCCCCTGGTGGTGCTGGCCCCCGGTCTGAACACCGACATGAACGCCCTGCTCTACGTGGGGCAGCAGCTGGCCTCCCACGGCTATGCGGTGGCGGCGCTCAACTTTCCCTTCACCAGTGCCCACGCCGTGAAAGCGGTGTTGCAAGGCGGCGGTGCCATCCCCGATCCGAATGCCTGGTTTGGCCAACCCCACAGCGTCAGCGACCTGATCGACCAGGTGCAGGAGCGCTGGGGCGGGCGGGTGGACACCGCGGCGGTGGGGGTGCTGGGCCAGTCGCTGGGGGGGTACACGGTGCTGGCCCTGGCCGGTGCGCCGCTGGACTGGGACCACCTGCGTCAGGCCTGCTCTGCCCTGGCTGATCCCAACCAGGTGGTGCTCGATCCAGCGGTGGTCTGGCAGTGCAAGGCCCCCGGCCAGGTGGTGGAGCAGCGCTCCTTCCGCGACCCCAGGGTGAGGGCGGTGGTGGCGGTGAACCCGGTCACCAATCCCATCTTCAGTGGGGCGTCGATGGCCCAGTTGGCCGTTCCCGTGATGATCGTTGCCGGCAGCAAGGACGTGTTCGCTCCGCCCATTTCCCAGCAACTGATTCCCTATACCAGCGTGCGCCAACCCGACTCTCTGCTCGTGCTGCAGCAGAACGGCACCCACCTGTCGTTTCTGAATGGGGATGCCCCGTTGCCGGCGTTCCTGCTCGGTCCGGATCGGCCCCTGGCCCACATCGAACTGCAGGGCCTGGCCCGCGCCTTTTTCGACCGCAACCTGCGCCCCACCGCCCCGGGGCCAGCCCTGGTGCCCCCGGCCCAGGCGGCCGCGGGAACGGAGATCTCCCTCCCTCCCCTGCCGTTGCTGCTGCGTCCTGAGCTCAGCCGGGAGCAGTTGCAGCAGGTGTCGCCCACCCTCCAGGACAACCTCTGATGGAAGAGGTGCTCCTGCTCACCCGGCGCCAGGCCACCCGGCCCCTCCAGCTGGCCCAGCACTGGCGCCTGGCCCTGCGGGCCGATGAGCGCACCCAGCTGCGGGGCCGGCGCCACTGCCAGGACGGCCAGGCGGTGTTGCTCCAGCTGCCCCGCCAGGCGCCATTGCAGCCGGGGGAGTGGCTCCTGCCGGCGGTTGCGGCGACTCCCGGCGCGGCTGACCGGGGCGCGCCCCACCCTGGGGTGGCGGTGGAGGTGCTGGCTGCCGCCGAAGCCCTGCTGCAGGTGCGCAGCTCTCACCCGCTGGCCCTGCTCCAGGCGGCCTATCACCTGGGCAACCGCCACGTGGCCATGGAGCTCCACCCCGACCGGTTGCTGCTGCTGCACGACAGCGTGCTGGCCGACCTGTTGCGGCAACGGGGCCTGCAGGTGGAGTGCCTCGAGGCTCCCTTCCTGCCGGAGCCGGGTGCCTATGCGGGAACAGGCCATGGCCATCACCACTGAGCCGGGTGGCGCGGCCGCCGCGGCCCGGCTGCGGCTGCTGCAGCTGGTGAGCCCGGCGCTGCCGGTGGGGGCCTTCAGCTATTCCGAAGGGCTGGAGGTGCTGGTGCAGGCGGGGCGCCTCGTCGACGCAGCCGGCCTGCAGCCCTGGCTGGAGGCCGAGCTGGAGCGGGGCACCCTCACCCTGGAGGCGGCTGCCCTCGCGCCGCTGCGCCAAGCCCTGAAGCACTGGCGCCAGGCCCAGGGGGGCGAGGCCGATTCGGGGGGTGATCCGCTGGCGGCTGTGGCCGACCTCGATGGCTGGTTGCTGGCCCTGCGGGAGGCACCGGAGCTGCGGGCCCAGCAGCGCCAGATGGGCGCTTCGCTGCTGCAGCTGCTGGCTGATCTGGGCTGGCCCCTGCCGGCGCCGGAGCCTGGGGCAGCGCCGCCATCCCTGGCCTGGCCGGCGGCCTTTGCCTGGGCGGGGCTGTGCCTGGAGATCGGTTCCCCCGAGCTGGAGGAGGCCTATCTCTACGGCTGGATCGCCAACCAGATCAGTGCCGCCGTGCGTCTGGTGCCGCTTGGATCCACCGAGGGCCAGCGGCTGCAGCTGCAGCTGGCCCCCCTGATCGCCGAGCGGGCGGCGGACCTGGCGGCCGCCGACCCCCACCAGCTCTGGAGCGGCGGCGTGGGGGCCGGCCTGGCCCAGCTGCGCCATGCTGAGCTCTACTCCCGGTTGTTCCGGAGCTGAGCGGGGCGATGAGCAAGCTGCGGGTGGGTGTGGCCGGGCCCGTGGGCTCGGGCAAAACGGCCCTGGTGGAGGCCCTCTGCCGGCGGCTGCGGGATCGGCTGCAGCTGGCGGTGGTGACCAACGACATCTACACCCAGGAGGATGCCCAGTTCCTCACCAGCGCCGGTGCCCTGGAGCCCGAGCGCATCCGGGGGGTGGAAACGGGCGGCTGCCCCCACACCGCCATCCGCGAAGACTGTTCGATCAACCGGGCGGCGGTGGCGGAGCTGGAGGCGGCGTTTCCGGATCTGGATCTGGTGCTGGTGGAGAGCGGCGGCGACAACCTGGCCGCCAGCTTCAGCCCGGAGTTGGTGGATCTCTGCATCTATGTGATTGATGTGGCCGCCGGCGACAAGATCCCCCGCAAGGGTGGGCCGGGGATCACCCGATCCGATCTCCTGGTGATCAACAAGATTGACCTGGCGCCGATGGTGGGCGCCAGCCTGGCGGTGATGGAGCGCGACACCGAGCGCATGCGGGCCGGCAAGCCCTGGTGCTTTACCAATATTCGAGACAATGAAGGTGTCGATGTGGTGGAAGCTTTTCTGTTGCAACAGCTACCAAGTTGACCCGTGGCCCGGCCTTTCTGCAGGCCCTCAAGCAGGACCTGGCTGGGCGGCCTGATTTTTAGTGATGGTTGTTACAGGTGGGCGCGCGTGCCTTCTTTACCTTTCCTTAGCCGTCAGCGTGATGGCTGGTTCCCGGCCGCTGCTTCCCCTGAGCTCGATATGAGCTTGTACCGAATGATGCCTATCCAAATCCGCCGCATTGCTGCTGGCGCTGCCTTTTCCCTCGTTGCCTTTTCCCTGGCCGCCTGTGGTCCAGGCGAGCAGGCTGCCGGTGATTTCGACGGCACCGTGAAGGTGGGGATCCTGCATTCCCTCACCGGCACCATGGCTATTTCGGAATCCACACTGGTGGATACCGAGAAAATGGCCATTGATGAGATCAATGCCGCCGGTGGTGTTCTCGTTGATGGCAAGCGCTACAAAATTGAATACATCGTTGAAGATGGTGCTTCCGATTGGCCCACCTTCGCTGAAAAGGCAGCCAAGCTGATTGATCAAGACGAAGTTCCGGTCGTCTTCGGCGGTTGGACATCGGCGAGCCGCA
>JAGYNF010000188.1 GCA_018400215.1 Cyanobium sp. M55B138
CCCACCCCCACGCCGCCGTAGGAGGCCACGGTTTGATGGGGCTCTGTGATCGCTTCCCCCAGGGCCTCCACCATGGTTCGCGGGATGCCAACAGGGGCGTCGATCTCATCGAGCACATCACGGTTGCCCTCGAACAATCTGATCTCGTTTCGGCTCACGCCTAAGACGTGATAACGGTCTGCCGTTTGTAGGACGCTCAGCAGCGGTTTGAGCTGGAAGCTCTCTGCCACGAGAACCGTCTCCGGTACGGGTTGATGCAGTTTGTAGACCCGGAAGATGTCTTTTGATGCCAGCACTGCCAGGCCATCGAGGGTGTTGTTCCAGAAGTCAAGATTGGAAGCCAAGGCATGGTATTGATCCAGGATCGGCTGAATCTCGCTGGGCTCGTGCTGCTGCAGGGCCGATTCCTCCAGCGCCTTCACAAGATTTCGGAATCGGATTGGATCCTGCCCATTTTCAGGGCGGTGCCGATGGGTGGGTTGATAGAGCGAAAAGCAGGGGGGGATGGCGTTGTTCAGGAGGCCAGAGGCCATGTCTTTCTCGAGGTTGTTCACGCTGCTTCTCCCTGTTTCATTTTGGCTTCATTGCTTTCTAGTGATGCATTTTCAACACGATCGAAGCGCTTCACATCACGTTTCATCCCTTCTCCAGGCTGTGGCGAGAGATCGGGCAATGGCGGGGTGGTGATCGTGGCTCTGTTGATGATGTCTTTTTAGTCCCGATTCGGGTGGCTGAGGGCACCGCATCTCCCTGCCCAGTGGTCCGGGTTGCTTGGGCGCGACCACACTGGGAGTCCTGCACCCCCCTCTCTTTGCTCGTGGCCCATGGAGCGGCGCCCCCCAGCAACGGCCTGGTGATCGGTATCGGCAATCCCCTGCGCGGCGACGACGGCGTGGGGGCGTTGTTGGCCGAGCCAGTGGGCGGCCGCAGTGTGCAGCAACTCACCCCCGAGCTGGCTGAGGAGCTGGCCAGGCTGGAGGCGGTTCTTTTTGTGGACGCCTGGCTGGCGCCGGCGGGGGTGGCGGAGCCGCAGCTCACGCCCATCAGCCCGACGCAAGCCGGAGCGCCCGAGACCCACCGGCTCGAACCGGCCCAGCTGCTGGCGATCAGCCAGGTGCTCTACGGCCGTGCGCCCCGGGCCCATCTGCTGCAGGTGCCGGCGAGGGCCTTCGCGCATGGCCGGGCCCTCTCGGCAGAGCTGCAGGCCGCCCTGCCCGCCGCCCGGGCGTTGCTGCGGGGCTGGCTGCAGCGCCATGCATGAACTCAGCCTGATGGAGGCCGTGCGCGACCAGGCCCTGGCGGCCGCCAACGCCGATGGCGCCATCCGCATCGTCGCGATCCGCCTGCGGGTGGGGGAGCAGGCGGGGGTGGAGGTGGGGGCGCTGCGCTTTGCCTTCCCGGTGGTGATGGCCGGCACGATCGCGGCTGGCGCCGAGCTGGGCATCGAGCTGGAGCCGGCCGAATGCCACTGCGCCGTCTGCCAGGCCCCCTTCCCCGCCCCGCAGGGCTGCTGCGACTGCCCCCGCTGCGGCACCATCAGCCGCCGGCTGCTGCGCGGCCGCGACCTGCGCCTGCTCTCCCTGGAGGTGGAGTGAGGTGGCGCTTGATCCCCTGCCATGCCCGTGGCAAGGTCGGATTATTGGGGCGTTCAAGCATGAAAGTGACGGTTGAGCTTTCCGAAGCGGAGATGGTTGAAGTCCTCGAGCTCACGGGTGAGCGCAAGAAGGGGCCTGCCATTCGCCGGCTGATGGAGGAGGCGCTACAGCAGCATCGGCGCGCCCGCATCGCCCAGCGTTTCCTCAGCGGTGAGTGGGGGGTGGAGCTGGAGAGTTTCGAGGCTGATCGACGCCGCGACCAGGAGCGGGATCAGGCGATGGCCCGATGACGCTGTTGCTCGACAGCAGTCTCTGGATCGACTTCACCCGCGCCCGAAGCCCGCTGGCTTTGAAGCAGTTCATCGCCCCGTTTGTGCTCGATCCAGCGGCCCATCTCGCCGAACCGGTGCGCCACGTTGCCCTCTCTGCCCACGCCGCCAGACCTTTGGCAGCAGGCGACTGCCCTGGGCCAGGCCTGTCGTGCCATCGGCCGCACGGTGTTGAGCCTCGACCTGCTGGTGGCCACCGTGGCGCACAGCGGCTGCAGCGGCCTGGCTGAACGCCTTGTCCAGCCCGCCTAGCCTGATTGGAAGCCCCTGCTGTTTGCCGTGATGTGCCGCGACTGCGCTTGCGGGGAGCTGGCTACCGAGCCCAAGCCCGCCCCCGCCACCCGCGTGCTGCCGTTGCACACGGCCCTGCTGCAGCGCAACGACGCCGGCGCCGCAGCCCTGCGCCAGCGCTTCGCGGCCGCCGGCGTGCTGGCGGTGAACCTGCTCTCCTCCCCCGGCTCGGGCAAAACCGCCCTGCTGGAAGCCCTGGCCCAGCGCCTCGATCCCACCGGCATGGCGGTGATCGTGGGCGATCTGGCCACCGACAACGACGCCCGCCGCCTGCAGGCCGCCGGGCTGGCGGCGGTGCAGATCACCACCGGCCAGGCCTGCCACCTGGAGGCGTCGATGGTGGCGGAGGGGCTGCACCGCCTCGCTCACCAGGGCATCAGCCTTGCGCAGCTGGAGCTGCTGGTGATCGAGAACGTGGGCAACCTGGTGTGCCCCGGCGCCTACGACCTGGGCGAGGGCCTGCGGGTGGTGCTGCTCTCCACCACCGAGGGCGAGGACAAGCCGCTCAAATACGCGCCGATCTTCCACGGCGCCGATCTGGTGCTGATCACCAAGATCGACCTGGCCGAGGCGGTGGGCTTCGACCGCGCCGCTGCCCACGCCGCCATCGCCCGCGTCGCCCCCCAGGCCCGCGTGCTCGAGACCTCAGCCCGCAGCGGCGCCGGCCTCGACGCCCTGATGGATGCCCTGGCGCGATGAGCCAGGCCCGCCTGCGCCTCTGCTGCCGCGGCGTGGTGCAGGGGGTGGGCTTCCGGCCGCTGGTGCATCGCCTGGCCGTTGAGCTGGCGCTGGTGGGGGAGGTGGAGAACGTCGCGGGCGCCGTGCGGCTGGAGTTGCAGGGGGAGCGGCGGTCGCTGGAGCTGCTGGTGCGGCGGTTGCCCGCGGCGTTGCAGCCCCCCGGCGCCCTGGAGCCACTGGAGCCCGAGTGGCTCCCACCCCTCGTTCCGGCGCCCCGCGGCCTGCGCATCGCCGCCGCGGCAGGCCAGCCCCTGGGCCCAGGTCTGATCGCCCCGTCCCTCGCCGCTGATCTGGCCCCCTGCCCCGCCTGCCGGGCCGAGCTGGCCGATCCCACGGATCGCCGCCACCGCTACCCCTTCATCAGCTGCAGCCAGTGCGGGCCGCGCTACTCGATCGCCACGGCCGAGCCCTACGCCCGCGCCCACACCACCCTGGCCGCCTTCCCGCTCTGCCCGGCCTGTCAGCGCGAGTTCGACGACCCCAGCGACCGCCGCTTCCACGCCGAGACGATCGGCTGCCC
>JAGYNF010000189.1 GCA_018400215.1 Cyanobium sp. M55B138
CCATGATCCAATTCAAATCCGCGTTGCCAGTGCCTGCGCGACGATGGCTCCTAGGCCGCCACGGGGGTTCCGCAGGGGAAGCTGAGATCGAGTGGCAAGCACAGCCGAACGTGGCATAAGCTATAAAGCGTGCCACGTAAGTGGCTGCATGCCATTGAGGTCTGTGATGGGCGAGATGTCTGCCTCCGTGGAAGTGAGCCTGGGCCGTCAGGGGCGGCTGGTGATCCCGGCGCCGTTGCGGCGCGCGCTGGAGCTGGAAGAGGGTGATCGGCTGGTGGCACGCCAGGAAGCCGACCGGCTCGTGCTGGAGAAGCCGGACCGGATCAAGAGGCGGCTGAAGGCACGCTTTGCCCAGGTGCCCGTGGAGCGCGCTCTGGTGGACGAACTGATCGGCGAACGGCGCGAGCAGTTCTCCATCGAGGACGGACGACGCGAGAGCGTGTGATGGCGGTGGTGCTCGATGCTTCAGCCTTGCTGGCCTATCTCCGCGAGGAACCTGGTGCCGGGGTGGTGGATGGGCTGTTGGCTGATGCGCACATGGCCAGTGTGAACTGGGCTGAAGTGGTGCAGAAATCGCTCTCCGCTGGCGTGGACGTGGACGGCATGCAGGAGGATCTGCAGGCGCTGGGGATGCGTGTGGAACCTTTTTTGCCAGTGGATGGCGAGTGGGCTGGCCGCCTGTGGCCGCTGACCCGGCAGCAGGGCTTGTCGCTGGCCGACCGGGCTTGCCTGAGCCTGGCGTTGCGGCTGGGCCTCACGGTGGTGACCTGCGATCGAGCCTGGGCTCAGCTGCCTCTGGACCTGGAGGTTCAGCTCCTGCGCTGAGATCGATGGCGGCGAAGGCCAGGGATCACCTGGATGCGAACGAGGCCTTGGCTGAACAGCAGGGGCTCAAATCAGTGTAGGGCAGACGCAAGCTGAGGTCGTCGTGCAATCGGCCGGCCGGGACTGGCCGAATACCAACAGATCCAGTTGCTGGTGTTCAACGGGTTCAGAACCGTTCCACAGCAAATCCCATCAGGCTGGCTGTCTCGGCCATCACGGCATCGGCGGTGGCGAGCATCGGGATTCCCGCCTGGGCAGCCAGGGTGAGATGCAGGGCATCCAGCGTGCGCAGGGGCTGCTCTGGGTAGCGCGCGATCAGGTTGCTCGCTTCCGCGAAGCGGACATCATTGAATGGATAGCGCTGCAACCAGCCACGATCGATGTCTTCCAGGAACGCGGCGAACAGCAGCGACTCAAGTTCAACGGTGAGATCTCCCATGCGCCGGCGGCGGCTGAGCAAGGAGCGCATTTCCGTTTGCGTGAGACTGCTGATCACAGCTGCATCCAGACCCTGCAGAAACGACACAAACGCTTCCGAACCAGGTTCATTCAAATACCACTTGGCCAGAGCACTGGTGTCGAGATAGGCGCGCCGCTCAGTGAGCATCCCGCTCTGCTCGGATCAGCTCAGCTGAAGTGGTCGGCAACTGAGCCATCCGCTTCCTTAGGTCGGCATGGCTGGGAACTTGGCGGCGCTGCTCAATTGGCAACACCCGAGCGATCGGCCGCCCGCGCCGGCTGATCACCAATTCCCCCTCCGCTTCCACCAGCTCCGCCAGCCGGCCGATGCTGGCGCGCATCTCACGGACATTGAGCTCCTTCATGCCGATGACCTATGTGCTTCAAGTCTAGCGGTTGCAGCACATAGAGGCTGCCGGTGGCGAAGGCCACCAAGGGGGGCCGCAGGCGTGGACATCTGGAGGGTTGTTGCCAGTTGGCTCACCCCGCCCAGATCTCAGCGAGCTGCAACTGCAGCCCAGGAAACTCGGCACCAGCATCGAGCACGTCAGCGGCGTCGAGCCGTTGCGGTTCACCACTGGCGGGCCACACCTCCACGGCCTGGTCGTGGGGCAACAGCAACCAGCCCAGGCGAGCGCCATTGGCCTGATAGGCGGCCATCTTCTTTCGCAATGCAGACACGCCCCGAGGCCACTCGTCGCTCGGGCTGGCCAGTTCCACGACCAGATCGGGGCAGAGGGGCGCGAAGCCGCGGCGTTCCTCTGGGCTGAGGGCTTGCCAGCGATCCAGGCGAATCACGGAGGCATCGGGGCTGACGACCGAGCCGTCGGGCAGCCGAAATCCTCCTGAACTCTCAAAGACCTTCCAGCTGCCGCTCGCCTTAGCGAATTGCTGGAGCTGGAAAAGCAGCTCACTGTTGCGTCCACTGGTTTCGCTGCCAGTCGGAGTCATTGCGATGACACGGCCATCGGCTGCTAACTCAAGCACCGCCTCGCGGTTTTCAGCACACAACAGCTTAAATTGCTCGGGAGTGAGCCGCAGATCAGCCGGAAAGCGCAAGGAAGCACGAGCATCAAAGGCTGGTGGGCTGGTTGTGAGGGTCATCTCTCCAAGCCTGCGATGAATTCACCGTAGCGGAAATGTGGACGTGCCTTTCTGGGCACTTCGTTCAATCACCTGCCCGTACACCTCTGCATACAACCCCGCCACGCGCGCCTGAGCCCAGAGCCGCTCGGCCCGCTCCCTGGCAGCAGCCCCTAGGGCACGGCGCCGGTGACGCGGTCGGCCACGATGTCGCGTAGGCCGCTGGTGATGAAGGCCACCACCGGGGTGCCGCAGGCGTGGGCTTCCTGGCCGGTGTAGTGCACTGGGAAGCCGAGCTGGGGCGGCGCCTGGGGGGCGAGCTGGCCGAACACCAGCAGCTGCATGCTCTGCAGGCTGGGTTCGCTGCGCAAATGAGCAAGGGCAGCGAGCAGCAGATCCATGCCCTTGCGCGGGCCTTTGCCGCCGCCCATGGCACCAAACAGCAGCAGCGGACAGTCCTGCGGCGGATCGAGCAGTTGGCAGGCCAGGCGCTGGTCGACCTGCGGCTGGATCCAGACTCGCTGGCTGCACTCAGCGTGGAAGAGCTGCGCCACTGCCTGGGCACCGGGTTCAAACAGCGCCAGCTGCGCACCTTGCTCCTGGTGATCGAAGCACTGCAACAGGAGCTGGGCTGATGGCGGATTTGAGCCTCAATCCCGCCAAACTCAATTACCCACCAGCTCCTCAAGCAGCAGCCATCCGCGCCGGGTCTGCCTTCAAAACATCAGCAAGCTTCAAGGAGTTCAGCAAAGACAAGATGACCATGCTGTGCGTGAGCTTTTCTAAAAGGATCTGCTCCACATTGGCGCGAGAGACAGAAGACTTGGCGCCGGTGCCAACACAATCACGGAAGCATTGAACCACCAATGAATCATCGAAAGTCAGAGCATCAAGGGATCCAGCCAGCGCAGAGGATCTGGCAATCCATGCACGCGATCCTCTGGTCGCAGAAGCACGGCCCTTGCACGGCCAACGGCTCTCAGCCCCACCTGGCGCCGCACGAACTGCAGCCCGAGAACCCCTGCCCCACACCCAAAGCCACCGCTTTATGGCCATAAAGGCATAAACAGGGTACAAAAAAGCGGCCAAATCAAGCCC
>JAGYNF010000019.1 GCA_018400215.1 Cyanobium sp. M55B138
GGGAAAAGAGACGCATGAAAATGCTGTTTGGGCACGAATACCATGCCACAACATTGGAGTTATTGTTGCGTGGTTGATAATTTTTTTTGTCTGTGCTAAAATGAAGGGTTATCGCTAATTTTGGCAGCAGCTCAGTAACGCTCTGTGCATGCGGGTTTCGCCAGCTTCCGACCGCTGGAAAGGGGGTTTTTCGGCATCTCCACACATTGGCTTGGTCCCTCTCAGGGCAGCTCCAGCCATCCCCGCATGGCCAGATCCAGATCCACGAGCACATCGGGCTCCATCTGCCCCACCATCTCTCCTACGGCCTGGATCGGCACGGTGAACAGCTTGTCGACCATCAGCTGGGAGGGCTTGTGCAGGCCGTTGCGCGGTGAGGGCCCCACGGCGATCCGCACCAGGGGAGCCTGGCTGAGGGTGCTGGTCAGGGGGCAGAGGGTCACGCTGGGATGGGCCTGGAGCCAGCGATCCGCCTGCACCACCACCGCCGGCCGTGGTTTGCCGGAATAGGCACCGGCACTGGCCACGGTCACCACCGTGCCGCGGCGGACAGCGGCTGGTGTCATGCGGTCCAGTCGCTCCAATTGGGCACCTGCTCACTCCAGTGCGGCTGCTGCAACTGGGCCAGCTGTTCCGACTGCCGCCGGGCTTCTTCGCCGTCGCCGTGGCGGATCAGGTACTGACTGATGGCCTCGCGGATACAGGCACTGCGGCTCTTGCCCAGTTGCTGTGCCAGCTGATCGAGCTGCCGCTCGAGCTCCGGTTCCACCCGCACACCGAGCACCATGGCCTCCCCCTGGCGCTCGTTGCAGCAAAAAGCCCCCGGTTTGGCGCCGGGGGCTGTTGGGAGGGCTGAGCTGATCCCCATCGCGGGGCTTGGAGCCCCGCGATGGGGATCAGGCAGCGGCCAGGTTGGCGGCCACAAAGTCCCAGTTCACCAATTTCTCCAGGAAGGTGGTGATGTAATCGGGGCGGCGGTTCTGGTAGTCGATGTAGTAGGCGTGCTCCCACACATCCATGGTGAGCAGGGCCTTCTGGCCGTGGGCCAGGGGCAGGTCGGCGTTGCCGGTTTTGATCACCTTGAGGCTGCCGCCATCGAGCACGAGCCAGGCCCAGCCGCTGCCGAACTGGGTGGCACCGGCGGTTTTGAACTGCTCCACGAAGGCCTCAAAACTGCCGAAATCAGCGTTGATCTTGTCGGCCAGGGCGCCGCTGGGACGGCCGCCGCCGCCGGGCTTCATGCACTGCCAGTAGAAGCTGTGGTTCCACACCTGGGCGGCGTTGTTGAACACCCCGGCCTTGCCGGTGTCACCGGCCACGGCGGTAATGGTGTCTTCCAGGCTCTTGCCCTCCAGCTCGCTGCCGGCCACCAGATTGTTGAGGTTGGTGACGTAGGCGTTGTGGTGCTTGCCGTGGTGGAACTCCAGGGTCTGGCGCGAAATGTTGGGCTCCAGCGCGTCGATGGCGTAAGGCAGGGCGGGCAGCGTATGAGCCATGGAACAGGGTCAGGTGCTTGGTGTTGCCGGCTGGGAAACCAGGCGGCAACGGCATCCTAACGATCGCTTCAGGTTTGCTAGGGGTGGGGTGGTGGGGTTTTCCGGCTCAGCTGCGGATCTCCAGCAGTTCCACTTCAAAAATCAAGGTGGCGTTGGGGGGAATCACGCCCCCCGCACCCCGTTCGCCATAGGCCAGGTCGGGGGGGATGACCAGCTTGCGTTTGCCGCCCACCTGCATGCCGGCCACGCCCTCATCCCACCCCTTGATCACCCGGCCGGCGCCCAGGGGGAAGGAAAAGGGGCCGCGGCCATAGCTGCTGTCGAATTCGCGGCCGTTCTCCAGGGTGCCGCGGTAGTTCACCACCACCGTCTGGCCGGCACGGGCCTCGGGCCCATCGCCACTGGAGAGGTCTGTGATGCGCAGGCCACTGGCGGTGACCCGCTCTGGAGAGGCCACCAGCTCGCCTCCAAGGGCGCTGGCCTGGGCGATCTGGTCGTCGGTTGCCATGGCAAACAGGGTGGGGTTGGGGTCGTCGGGATCCAGTTCAAAGGCGCCACGGCCATCGGCAACAGCCGCCTGCAGAGCGCTGGCTGGAACGGGCGCTGCAGCGCTGGCGGTGGTGGGGTTGACCAGCTGGCTGATCACCGCCAGCAGCAAGCAGGCCACGCACACGCCGGTGCTGATCAAAATCTCGCGCATGCCTTTTTGAAAAATCAACCAATTCTTGCTCACGTGTCGCTGGCCTCGGGGCGCTGGCGCAGGGCCTGCTCCAGCCGGTCGATTCGACCGCGCAGTTCATCCAATTCCCGCTGTTGGGGAATGCCCAGATCCTGCAGCAGTTGGTCGCGGTTGCGTCCCAGCTGGCGGCTGGCCTGTTCCTCCAGCCCCGGGGTGTCGCCCCGCAGGGCCCGCAGCACGTCCTCCACGAGGGCTGAGGCGTGGTTGGGATCGAGCTTGCCGCTGCGCACCCACTCCTGGCTCACGTAGCGGAGTCGGTCCGCCACCAGCGAGCCGGTGCCCAGGCCCCGCAGCAGTAGTTGTTGCAGGGGGTTGGTGGGATCCATCGGGTCTGATCGCGGCTGCATTAACCATGGCGCTTTCTACGCTCACTGGCCATGGGCGATCGACAGAGCCGGCGAGACGAACGCTATTGCGCACATTCATGCCGGTGGCGGGCCTGGCTGGCTGCGGTCGGGGGGGGGGTGACGGCCGGCCTGGCGTTGCCGACCTTCGCTTGGCCGCCGCTGCTGTGGTTGGCCCTGGCCCTGCTCTGGTCGCTGCTGGAGCGGCCGCAGCCCCGCTGGACGGCCGCCTGTTGGGGAGCCCTGGCCGTGATGATCAGTCATCGCTGGCTGTTGGCGCTGCACCCCCTCGATTGGATCGGTGTGCCGGCCCCCCTCAGCCTGCCGATCTGCTGGCTGTTGCTGCTGTTCTGCAGCGCCTTGGCTGGGGCGTTGCTGCTGCTGTGGAGCAGCCTGGCCATCTGGCTGCAACCCAGGCGCTTCAGCAGTGCCCTGCTGCTCGCGTGCAGCTGGGGGCTGGCGGAGGTGCTGCTGGCCCGGGGCCCCCTCTTCTGGGTCGGGTTGGGTGCAGCGGCCCTGCCGGGTGATCCCCCCCTGGCGGGTCTGGCGGCCCTGGGGGGCGCGGGCCTGGTGGCGGCGGTGCAGCTGCTGATCGGTTGGGGGCTGTGGCGATTGCTGGCGGCGGGGACTGGTCGTCTGAGGCCGCGGCTGCTGGCCTGGCTTGGGGCCGGGTTGGCGGTGCTGGCGCTGCATGGTCTGGGAGCCGCGCAGCTGCAGGCCGCCGCCGCGGCATTAGGCCACCAACCAACGCTGGAGCGGGTGTTGCTGGTGCAGCCCGCCATTCCCACCCGGGAGAAGTTTGGCTGGCAGGCCCGTCGCCGCCTGCAGCAGCAGCTGCAGGCGGGCCTGGCGGAAGCGGTGGCTGGCTCAGCGGATCTGGTGCTGCTGCCGGAGGGGGCCCTGGGCCTGGAGCCTGTGCTGGCCCAGCCGACCCCGGTGGAGTTGCTCAGTGGCGGATTCCGCTGGCAGCAGGCTGGGGCGGCCGAGCCGGAGCAGCGCAGTGCCCTGCTGCGTTTTGCGGTGGGGGAACGCCGTTTCAGCGATGCGCTCGACAAACATCGGCTCGTGCCCCTGGGGGAATGGGTGCCCCTGACCCAACTGGTGCGCTGGAGTGGCCTCTCGGCGGTGGGTGGGGTGCAACCAGGGGCGTCTTCCCGCCTGTTGCCGCGGCCAGCCGGATCGCTGGCGGCGGCCATCTGTTACGAGATCAGCGATGGAGCGGCCCTGGCGGAGGCCGTGGACCAGGGGGGGGGCTGGCTGCTGGCCAGTGCCAACCTCGACCCCTATCCACTCCTGCTGCAGCAACAGTTCACGGCGCTGGCCAGGCTGCGGGCGATTGAAACGGGCCGCTGGTTGGTGAGTGTGGCCAACACGGGACCCAGCCAGTTGATCGCGGCGGATGGTCGCGTGGTGGCGGCGTTGCCCGCCAATCAGCCGGCCACCCGACTGGTGGAGGTGCCCGTGTTGCATCGGCGCACGATCTATGGGCGTTGGCGTGAAACCCCCCTGTTGCTGGGGCTGCTGGCGGGCGCGGCCGGCCGCTGGTTCAGCAGTGCTGCGGATCGTCCCGCCGCGGGCCTAAGGTAAATACGTAGATAGCGCAACAACATGCGTATCACGCAGTGCGACGACCAATGTCTCGTCAGCCTCGATCGCCAGGAGGCGTCCCGGTTGATGGATGCCTGCGCCATGGTGGTGTTGGCCGCAGATTCGGTTCCCGACGTCAAGCTGCCCGCCGAGATGGCCGCCCTGCTGTGCGATCTCTTTGAAGGTCTCAAGACCAGTGCGGACCAGCCCAAGGGCAGTCCCAGTTCTGTGCAGGGGTCATGAAAGTTACCCATCACGGCGAAGACCATCTCCTCTGCCTCACCTCTGAGGAGGTTGGGCTACTGGTTGATCTCTGCCACGCCGGTGCATTTTCCGACTATTTGCCCAAATCTCAGGCTCGCCGCCGTCGGCTGGAGAATTTTCTCGGGGATGTGCGAACCACCTTGATGGTCACGGCCCAGCGTCCCGCCATGCCACCTCGCAACTAAAATTCTCAGGAGGGATTCCTGCTTAAGAGTGGGGAATCCAAAATTGTTGGGCTGCGGCTTCGCCGTGACCCAATCTTAATATAAATGGAGCCAAGCGGATTCGAACCGCTGACCCCCTGCATGCCATGCAGGTGCTCTACCAGCTGAGCTATGGCCCCGTGTTGAGTAGCGTTCGGCGGCGCAAGATCTGGGGTCTTTGCCGTGGGAATGGGTTGGATCAGCGGATGTTGGATCCGACCGATTGGAGCTGAACTCCCTTGCCTGACGCATCGAAAGCTTACACCGCGGCCCGGCCAGCTCAGACCTGCCGCCACACCGCCACCAGCCGCCCCTGCAGGCTCACCTGCTCGGCGGGCAGCACGATCGGGGCGTAGGCGGGATTGGCCGCCTCCAAGGTGACCGTGCCGCCCTTGCGGTAGAAGTGCTTCAGGGTGGTGCCACTGCCAGGCACAAGGGCGCTGACGATGGCGCCGGGCTTCAGGCGGGCGGGGTCATGGATCGGCTCCATCAGCACCACATCACCATCGGCGATGTGGGCGTCCACCATGGAATCGCCATTCACGGTGAGGGCAAAGAGGCCCTGGGTCTGGAGCAAGGGTTCCAAGTCGAGGTGCTCCTCGACGTCGTCGAAGGTCTCCACCAGCCCCCCAGCGGCGACGGCCCCCAACACCGGCACGCCACTGGCGGCATGGCCCAGCAGTTGCAGGGTGCGGGCCTGGCCCTCCTGCCAGGTGAGCCAGCCCTTCTGCTGGAGGTGGCGCAGGCGGCTCTGGATCGGTGCGGGAGAGCGCAGCCCCATCGCCTCCATCATCTGGCGGATCGATGGGCTGTGGCGATGTTCGCCGATGTAGGTCGCCAACCAGTCGTAGAGCTCCTGCTGGGCGGCTGTGAGCTGCTCTGGACCGGATGGGCGGTTGGATTGGTGGCTGGATCTGGGAGCGGGGAAGGACAACGGACACCCCTGAACTGATACAGATGTACCTGCTTGTGGTCGTTTTGTCCAGTCGGGTTGTTGGTTTGGTGTTACACGCCGCCCAGCAGGGCCGCCAGCAGGGCCTGCTGGGCATGGAGGCGGTTTTCGGCCTGCTCAAAGATGCGGTTGGCGCTGCCCTCCATTACCCCGGCGCTGATCTCCTTGCCCCGGTAGGCCGGCAGGCAGTGGAGGGCAATGGCGCGGGGGTCGGCCTCGGCCATCAGCTGTTCATCCAGGCACCAGCCGGCGAAGGCGGCGTCCCGGTTCTCCTGTTCGTCCTCCTGGCCCATGGAGGCCCAGACATCGGTGTAGAGGGCGTGGGCGCCCCGCACGGCCGCCACGGGTTCGTGCAGCACCGAGACCGTGGCGCCGCTGCTGCTGGCCAGCAGACAGGCCTGCTCGAGCACGGCTGGATCGGGGGCAAACCCCGGCGGGCAGCCGATCCGCACGTTCACCCCCAGCAGGGCGCCGGTGAGCATCAGCGAATGGGCCACGTTGTTGCCATCCCCCACGTAGCTGAGGGTCAATCCCCGCAGCCGCTCCAGGTCGAGCTGGCCCGACGAGGTGGGCGCGAAGACCTCGGCCAGGGTGAGGTAGTCGGCCAGGGCCTGGCAGGGGTGCTCCTGGTCGGTGAGGGCATTGATCACCGGAATCGAGGCCCAGTGGGCGTACTCCTCCAGTTCGGCCTGGGCGAAGGTGCGGATGGCCAGGGCGTCCACATAGCGGCTCAACACCCGGGCGGTATCGGCGATCGGTTCGCCGCGACCCACCTGGCTCACCTGGGGATTGAGGTCAATGGTCTGGCCGCCCAGCCGGGCCATCGCCACGGTGAAACTCACCCGGGTGCGGGTGGAGGCTTTCGAAAAGATGAGGCCCAGCATGCGGCCGCCTAGATCGATCCGTCGCTGGCCTGTCTTGAGTTGGTGGGCCAGCAGCAGCAGGGATCGGGTCTGGGTGGCGCCCAGGTCAGCCGAGGAGAGCAGGTCGGCCCCCCGCAGGCCTCCGAGGTCAGATGGGATCCCGGAGGCATCCAGGTCGGCAGGGGGGGAGCTGGACTGGCTGGCCATCGGGCCCATCTCAAAGAACCCTTATCGGAGAGAGGCGGGCCTCCAGTCAAGACCCTGCGGAATCAGGAGACCACAACGGCCTCTTCCGGCAGCACACTCTGGGCCAGCAGAACCTTGAGGTCCTCCCCTTCGATCACCTCCTTGTCGAGGATTTCCTGGGAGATCGTCTCCAGCAGGCCGCGGTTGTGGCGCAGGATCGCCAGGGCCCGTTCATGGGCCCGATCCACCAGCCCGCGCACCTCCCGGTCGATCGCCTGGGCCGTGGCATCGCTCACCACCCGGCGCGGGTTGCTGGGGCCGCCGAGGAAGCGGCCGCCGCCCTGCTTGTCGTAGGCGAGGGGGCCCAGGGTTTCGCTCATGCCGAAGGTGCCCACCATCTGCTCGGCGATGTCGGTGGCCCGCTGCAGGTCGTTGGCGGCTCCGGTGGTGACCTCACCGAACACCACTTCCTCGGCGCTGCGGCCCCCCAGCAGGGTGGCGATTTGGCCCTGGAGATCGTCCTTGGAGTTGAGGAAGCGCTCCTCGGTGGGCAGCTGCAGGGTGTAGCCCAGGGCGCTCATGCCCCGGGGCACGATGGAGATCTTGGCCACCTTGCTGCCGCCGGGCATCAGGTGCCCCACGATGGCGTGTCCCACCTCGTGATAGGCCACCACTTTTTTCTCATCGGGCTGCAGCACGCGACTCTTCTTCTCGAGGCCGGCCACAACCCGCTCAATCGCCTCGTTGAGATCCCCCTGCTCCACGGCGGTGCGGTTGACACGGGCCGCCAGCAGGGCGGCCTCGTTCACCAGGTTGGCCAGATCGGCGCCGGCGAAGCCAGCGGTGGCCTGGGCGATCAGGTCGAGGTCGACGCCATCGGTGAGCTTCACCTTTTTGGCGTAGATCTCCAGGATGGTGCGACGGCCCGAGAGGTCGGGGCGATCCACCAGCACCTGGCGGTCGAAGCGGCCGGGGCGCAGCAGGGCGGCGTCGAGGGTTTCGGGCTGGTTGGTGGCGGCCAACACGATCACCGGCTTTTCCTGGCCGGAGAAGCCATCCATTTCGGTGAGCAGCTGGTTGAGGGTTTGCTCGCGTTCATCGTTGCCGCCGACCACACCCATCGAGCCGGAGCGGCTCTTGCCGATGGCATCCAATTCATCGATAAAGATGATGCAGGGTGCCTTCTTTTTGGCCTCTTCGAATAGGTCGCGGACGCGGGCGGCACCGGCACCCACGAACAATTCCACAAACTCCGAACCGCTGATGATGAAGAAGGGCACACCCGCTTCGCCGGCGACGGCCTTGGAAAGCAGCGTTTTACCCGTACCT
Source organism: Cyanobium sp. M55B138 (assembly GCA_018400215.1). Taxonomy (GTDB): domain Bacteria; phylum Cyanobacteriota; class Cyanobacteriia; order PCC-6307; family Cyanobiaceae; genus NIES-981. The sequence goes on from JAGYNF010000019.1 coordinate 7,964, forward strand.
GGAGGTCCGATCAGCAACACGCCCTTGGGGATGCGGGCGCCAATGGCGGCGTAGCGCTCCGGTTTTTTGAGGAAATCAACGATCTCGGTGAGTTCGGCTTTGGCCTCGTCCACACCGGCCACATCGTTGAAGGTGACCCGCGACTCCTCATCGGGCACATACACCTTGGCCTTGCTCTTGGTGAAGCTGAGGGCCCCCTGGGCGCCACCCATGCCACTTCGCCGGGCAAAGAACTGGAGCACCACGATGAAGATCAGGGGCGGCACCACCCAGCTCAAAATGGTGGAGAAGATATTGGGCTTCTGGGGGGGAGCTGCGGCAAATTCCACGCCGTGCTGCTCCAGCCTCTGGGGCAGATCCATGTCAAAGATCGGCGTGGTAGCCAGCACCGTGGGGGCCCCTTCGGTCTGGACTTCCTTAAGCTCGTAGCGAATCTGGTCGGAAGTGATGTAAGCCCGCTGCACGTTGTCGTCGTTCACCTGATCAATGAACAGCGAATAGGGCACCCGCGGCACCTGGTTGGCGGGGTTGGGTAGGAAATTGCTGACCAGCAGCAACACGCCAAAGCCGATCAGGAGCAGGTTGATCAGGCCGAAGCGCCGGGTTGGGCGGTTGTCGTCCTGGCGGATGGGCATGGCGCTCAAACCTGCGGTTGCGCCCAGGCTAGGTGTGATGCTCCCAGCCCAGCCCAATAGCCGGGGTGGGAAACCGAATCAACTGGGTTGAGACGCCAGAGTGGGGGGATGTGCGGCCGCTACTCCCTCACCACCGCCATGGATCAGCTGCTGCCCCGGCTGCAGGGGGAGCTGCCGCCCCAATTGGCGGAGCACTACGCCCCTAGGCCCCTGATTCGGCCGGGTGAGCCCCTGTTGATCCAGCGCCAGCAGCAGGGCCGGCCGGAGGTGGCGTTTGCCCTCTGGGGGCTGCTGCCAGCCTGGGTGAAGGATCCCAGCGATCCGCGCAGGCCCGCCCATCGCCCAATCAATGCCCGCGCCGAAACGGTGGCGGAGAAGGCCAGCTTCCGCGGCCCCTGGCGCCACCACCGCTGCCTGATTCCGGCCGACGCCTTTTTTGAGAAGGGCCAGCGCATCGCCCGCCGTGATGGCAGCCAGCTCGATACCTGCTGCATTCTTACCAGCCGGCCCAATGCCCTGATCGCGCCCTTCCATGCGCGCATGCCGGTGCTGATCCCCGATGGCCTCGAGGCTGCCTGGCTGGCACCAGTGCACGGCGCTGAGCTGCGGGCGTTGGAGCCGCTGATGGAGCCCTGGGATCCGGTGGGCTGGCAGGTCGAGCCGGTTGGCCCCGGTGCATCAGCCGCCAGCTCCCGCTCGCCTGCGGTAGACCGCCAGCAACTCAGCCTGGAGCTGCCATGAACCCCAACCTCCCGGAGGCGGAGCGCGTGGCCGACTACCCGCGGCCGCCGGCCCTGGTGGCCAGCAGGGAGCACGTGCGCGTGGAGGCCCTGGGCCAGCTGCTGGCCGACACCCAGCGCTCCCTGCGGGTGCTGGAGACCTTCCATCCCCCCACCTACTACCTGCCGCCCGAGGCCCTACAGCTGGCGCTGCTGCAGCCAGCTCCCGGCCGCAGCTTCTGCGAGTGGAAGGGGGTGGCCCGTTATTTCGATGTGGTGGTCGATCCGGGCGGCCCCGGCGAGCGCCGCCTGCGTCGGGCCCTGTGGAGCTACCCAGATCCCACCCCGGCCTTTGCCCCCCTTGCCGGTTGGTTTGGCCTCTATCCGGCCCTGATGGACGGCTGCTGGATCGATGGCGAGCGGGTGGTTCCCCAGCCCGGCGGCTTCTATGGCGGCTGGATCACGTCGCGGGTGAAGGGCCCGTTCAAGGGCGATCCGCAGCATCCCGAGCTTGTATGAGCGTGCGGGTGGGGAAGGGCATGGAGGCGCCGTGCCGTTCCACCACATCGCCGATCGTGAGCAGCAGATTTTGCTGCACCGCCCAAGCGTCAAGGATAGAGCTGCTGTTGGCATGGCAGATCAGGCGCAAATCCAGGCTGGACTCGCCATAGCCGGTGAAATGCACGACGGTCGTTTTGGTGTGGTCGAGCAAGGAGTGCTCGCTTAAAACCGTTTGGAGCTGGTTGACAATGGCTGGAATTCGGGCGCGATCCTCATAGCTGAGGCCAAATTCAATCCAAATGCGGCGGTTGTCGATCGCAGCGGTATTGATTACGGGGCTGCTGGTGAAAATCGTGTTGGGTACATACACCGGTTGGCGGTCGGGCGTGCGTAGCTTAGTGTAAAACCAGCTGATATTTTCCACGGTTCCCATTAAATTTTGGGCTGGAATCTCGATGAAGTCATCGATGATGAAGGGCCTGTTGATGTAAAGGCTCAGGCCGCTGAGGGAGTTTGAGACGATGCCCTGGGCGCCGAAGCCCACGGCGGCGGCACCGAAGCCGCCAGCGGTGATCAGCACCGCCGCCGAGAGGCCGAGGAAGTTCATGAACGCAAAGGCCACCACAACCCACGCCGCAATGCTGATGATCTTCTGCAACACATCGAACAGAAAGTGTCTGTCCTGCTCACTCAGCCGCGGCAGCACCTCGGTGGAGTAGATGTCCTTTTTGTGCCTGACGTGCTGCCTCCAGCGCAGCAGGGTCCAGCTCAAGCCCAGGGCCACCAGCAGTTCGCGCACCTCCTGGCCATCGCGCTGAAAATTGATCACCACCGGATCGAGCAGCATCGCCAGCCACCAGCCCAGCCCCGCGATCAGGCAGGTTGCCGCCACACTCAGCCGGCTGGTGAGCAGCAGCCCCCGCAGCATCGATCCCGGGCGAAAGCGCCGGCCGACAGCCTCGAGGATCAGCCAGCTCAGGCTGGCAAGGATCAGTCCGCCAAGGGGGATCTGGAGCTGCAGAGGCAGGGTGATCGAATTTGGCATCAAGGCGCGGTGGGGTTAAAGCCCGGCATTGTGGACCCGGGGCCAGGTGGGCGACAGCGCCAGAGCAGATCCAGGCCCAAGCCCTGGGGTGGGTCAATGGTGTGCCAGGCCTGCACTTGATCCATGGCGGTGTGGCCCAGATCGCCCAGGGGGGTGCGGCCGGGCTTGCCGCCCAGCAGTTTGGGGGCGATCACCGCCGCCAGCTCCTGCACGCAGCCGTCGCGGATCGCCGCGGCCGCCAGCTCCGGGCCGCATTCCCACAACACCTGGTTGCAGCCCCGTCGGGCCAGCTCCTCCAGCAACGGCCGTGGGCCGCAGTCGGTCAGCACAAGGCGCTCCACCCCCCGCTGATCGAGCTGGGTGCGGGCCTCGGCGGGGGCGGCGTCGCTGTGGGCGACCAGGGTGGTGGCCAGGCGCTGGTCCCAGAGTTGGGCCGAGCTGGGCAGGTTCAGGCTGCGGCTCAGCACCACCCGCAGGGGCTCCTGCTGCCGCAGCCCCCGGGAGGTGAGCAGGGGATCGTCGGCCCGCACGGTGCCGCCGCCCACGATCACCGCGTCGCATTGGGCGCGCAGCCCATGCACCCAGGCGCGGGCCTGGGGCCCGCTGATCCACTGGCTGGCGCCATTCGGCAGGGCCGTGCGGCCATCGAGGCCCATCGCCCACTTGAGGATGCCCAGGGGCCGGCCGCTGGCGATGCGGTGGCAGAAGGCACGGTTGAGGGTTCGGGCCTCGGCTTCGGACACCCCGCAGATCACCTTGATCCCCGCCGCCCGAAGCTCCGCCAGGCCGCCGCCCCCCACCTGGGGATTGGGATCGGCCATCGCCACCACCACCCGGGCGAGGCCGGCGGCGATCACCGCCTGGCTGCAGGGGGGCGTGCGGCCGTGGTGGCAGCAGGGCTCCAGGGTCACCACCAGGGTGCCGCCGCGGGCCCGCTCGCCGGCCTGGGCCAAAGCCATCACCTCGGCGTGGGGGTCGCCGGCGCGGGCGTGGAAGCCCTCGCCCACCAGGGCGCCCTGGGGATCGAGCAGCACCGCGCCCACCAGGGGGTTGGGGCTGGTGCGTCCCGCCGCCAGGGCCGCCAGCTGCAGGGCGCGCTGCATCCAGGGCCGCCAGCGCCTGACATCAGCCTCGGAGCAGGGGGTGTCGGCTGTCATGGTGACCAGCCTGACGCAACGCCGCCGCCCGTCTCGGTCAAGGTGGGTCGCGTCTGCAGCCCAACCCATGGCCTCCAGGCAGGAATGGCGGCTCCCCTCCAACCCCCAGCTGCTGCGATTTCTGTTGCTGGTGGCCAGTGGCTGGGCCGCCATGCAGGTGGTTGCCACCTTCCAGGTGGTGTTGCTGCTGTTCAGTGCGGCGGCGGTGCTGGCGGTGCTGCTCAACGTGCCGGTGTGCTGGTTGAGTCGGGCGCTGCCGCGGCCGGCGGCCATCGCCGTCACCGTGGTCGGTGCCCTGGCCGCCGGGCTGGCCCTGGCCTGGGTGCTGGGCCTGCAGTTGGTGAGTCAGGCCAGCCAGCTGCTGGCCCAGCTGGAGGCCGTGATCGCCGATCCCCAGCTCCCCTTCCGTGGACGGTTGGGGGCCTACCTCGACCAGCTCGATCTCGAAGGGGTGGTGGATCTGGTGCGCTCCAACTTCGACACCGGCATTGGCCTGCTGGGCGGCGCGGTGGGCAACGTGCTGGGTGTGGTGATCCTGGTGGTGCTGGTCGTGTACATGCTCGTGGACAACGGGCGGCTGTGGCGGTCCTTGCTCCTGCTGGTGCCCCCGCAGCTGCGCGGCAGCTTGCACCGCAGCGTGCGCCGCAACGTGCTGGGCTTTTTGCGTGGCCAGATGACCCTGATGCTGTTTCTCACGGCCACCAGCCTGTTGGCCTACAGCCTGCTGGGGGTGAAATTTGCCCTGATCTTGGCCCTGGTGGTGGGGCTGCTCGATGCGATTCCGGGCATCGGCGCCACGATCGGGGTGATCACCATCAGCGTGGTGGTGCTGGCGACCCAGGGATACGGAGTGGCCCTGGCCGTGCTGGCGGTGTCGGTGCTGTTGCAACAGGTTCAGGACAACCTGGTGCAGCCCCGGGTGATGGGCCGTGTGCTCTCGATTCCACCCCTGATGGTGTTTCTGGCCCTGTTCCTCGGCGAACGGATCGCCGGCCTGCTGGGGATTTTTCTGGCGGTGCCGCTGGCGGGCATGGTGATCAACTGGCAGCGGGATTCGGGCCACAGCGAGGAGAGCTGAGCTTGGCTCAGCCGTTGGCCAGAGAGCGCCATTCCGCCACCACAAACGGGGGCACCGGCAGCTCCGTGAACACCCCCGGCAGGACCAGCCGCAGCGGCCGGCTCTGGCGCAGTTCAGCGATCAGGGGGGCGAGGTCGAATTCGGCCGCGGCGGAGCGGCCGTCGGCGGCCAGCTGGGGGTTGGCGAGGGTGATGTCGTCCAGCTCCCAGTGCTGGCGTCCACTCCACACCTGCAGCGCCGTCGGGTGGTCGAGGCGCACCCTGCCGGGATAGCCCACGATCCGCAGCGTTAGCGGCCCCCCCGGCGGCCCCTCCCGGTAGGCCACCACCTGCCAGCTCTGGTCGTCGAGGTCGCGCAGGCTTTCCAGGCTGCGCAGCACCGGCTGGCCCCGCTCATCGGCGTGGGCATGGAGCTGGGCGGCGGCGGCAGCCGGCTCCAGGGCCAGGGCTGCCAGCAGGCACAGCAGGGAGAGGGCGGCGCCCAGGGCAGCGCGCAGGGGCCGTTGCATGGATCTCATGGGTCGGCCCATGGCTGTCGCTCAGCACATGGCTGTCGCTCAGCACATGGCTGTCGCTCAGCACATGGCT
>JAGYNF010000190.1 GCA_018400215.1 Cyanobium sp. M55B138
CGCCGGGTCTGCCCAGCTGCGCGAGCTGATCGCCGCGCTCGATCGTGCAGCTCTTGATCCCCGCTTCCTCCCCCTCGCTGAGTTCGTCGACGCTCACCTTCATGGCGTGGTCTTCGGCCCAGCGGGTGTACATGCGCATCAGCATCAGGGCCCAGTCCTGGGCGTCGGTGCCGCCGGCGCCGGCGTTGATGCTGATCACGGCACCGCCCTTGTCGTAGGGGCCGGAGAGCAGGCGCTGCAGCTCCCAGCGGTCCAGGTCGGCGCGCAGGATCTTTAGGGCCGCGTTGGATTCGGCCAGCAGCTCCGCGTCGGGCTCCAGGTCGTAGAGCTCCAGGGTGGCCTCAGCGTCGGCCACGGAGGCCTGCCAGCGGCCGAGCTGCTCAATCTGGGCCTTCACCTCATCGAGCTGGCGCATCTTGAGCTGGGCCTGCTGCTGGTCATCCCAGAAGTCGGGTTGGGAGGCCAGTTGCTCCAGGTCCCGTTGTCGCGCTGTCAGGGCAGCGAGGTCAAAGACAGTCCTGGGCTTGGCCCAGGCGGTCGGTGAGCTCGGAGAGGTCGCGCTTGAAGTCGGAGAGGTCGAGCAACGGGGGGGCGCTGCCGTTTGCAATGCCGGTGGTGGCGGTCACGGCGATCAGGGCCTGGGTCGTGACTCGACCGTATCAGCGCGGCCGGGCGGTCAGTGGGTTCGGGGCGCTTTTAGGATTCGATCTCCGGCTTTAGAGGCCCTTGATGGCGGCGAAGGTTGAGATCTACACCTGGCGGTTCTGTCCCTTCTGCATCCGCGCCAAGGCGCTGCTGGATCGCAAGGGGGTGACCTACAGCGAGTACGCGATCGATGGCGATCAGGCCGCCCGCGCAGCCATGGGCGAGCGGGCGGAGGGGCGCACCAGCCTGCCCCAGATCTTTATTGATGACCGGGGGATTGGCGGCTGTGATGAGTTGCATGCGCTGGAGCGCAGCGGCCAACTCGATCCCCTGTTGGCGGCCTGAGCATGGCCACCCCTGCGCTGGGTGCCGGCGCCCAGCTGTTTGTGATCGATCCGATCGATCGGCTCAAGCCCGCCAAGGATTCCAGTGTGGCCCTGATGCAGGCGGCCGAGCGGGCCGGCCGGCCGGTGTGGATCGCCAGCCTCGCCGACCTCAGCGCCGCCGAGTGTCCGGGTTTGCTAGGGGGCCGCGGCCATGGCGCCTGGGTGAGCGCCACCCCGGTGACCTGCCAGCCCTGGTATGGCCTCGGTGAGCCCCAGCGGCTGCCACTCGAGGCCTTCGCCCACGTGTGGATGCGCAAAGACCCACCGGTGGATGAGGCCTATCTCTATGCCACCCACCTGCTGGAGCTGGCCGAGCGCCACGGCGTGACGGTGATCAACCGGCCGGCGGCGCTGCGGGCCTGGAACGAGAAGCTCAGCTCCCTGCGTTGGAGCCACCTGATGGCCCCCACCCTGGTGGCCAGTCGGGTGGCGGAGCTGGCCGCCTTCACCGCCGAGCACGGTGAGGTGGTGCTCAAGCCCCTGGGGGGCCGGGCCGGCCAGGGGGTGGTGTTCGCCGCGGCGGCCACGCCGGGTCTGGGGGCCCTGTTGGAGCTGGTCACTGGCATGGAAAGCCTGCCGGTGATGGTGCAGGCGTTCCTGCCGGGGGTGAGCGCCGGCGATAAGCGCATCCTGTTGGTGAATGGTGAGCCCCTGGGGGCCGTGAACCGGGTGCCGAGCGGTGGCGCCGGCGGGGAGTTTCGGAGCAACCTGGCGGTGGGGGGGCAGCCCGAGGCCACCGAACTCACGCCGGCCGAGCGGGCCATCTGCGCTGAGCTGGCGCCGGCCCTGCAGGCCGAGGGGCTGTTCTTTGTGGGCATCGACGTGATCGATGGGCGGCTCAGTGAGATCAACGTCACCAGCCCCACCGGCATCCGCGAGGTGGAGCGGCTGGCGGGTATCCCCCTGGCTGACCTCACCGTGGAGAAACTGGGCCGGGGGTGAGAGAGGTGCCGCAGCGGTGGCAGAAGCGGGCTCCGGCCAGATGCTGCGGTTCAGCGCAGGCCTGGCAGGGCTGGGCGTCGCTTACCCCACTGCCGCTGCGGCCCAATTCGGCGGTCACGATCCCAGTGGGCACCGCGATGATGCTATAGCCCAGCAGCATTACCGCCGAGGCTGTGATGCGCCCAAGGGGGGTGATGGGGGCCACATCGCCATAGCCCACGGTGGTGATCGTCACGATCGCCCAATAGATGCCCGTGGGGATGCTGTTGAAGCCGCCAGCTTCGCCCTCAATCACATACATCAGGGCACCGATGAGCACCACCAGGTTGATCATCATCAGCAGAAAGATGAAGATCTTGCGGCGGCTGGCCAGCAGGGCTTCTTTGAGTCGGTCGGCCTCGCGGATGTAGAGCCCCAGCTTGAGGATCCGGAACACCCGCATCAACCGCAGGATGCGGATCAGCGTGAAATACTTGCCGCCGATGGCCCCCAAGCCGAGCAGCGGCGGGATGCTGGCCAGGAAATCAACGATGCCGAAGAAGCTGCGGGCGTAGGCGATCGGGCGTTGACTGCAGAGCAGCCGCAGCAGGTATTCGAGGCTGAACAGGCTTGAGAAGCCCACCTCCAGCCGCAGGAACAGGCCCTCGAATCGGCTTTGCAGGCTGGGGTCGCTCTCCAGGCCCACCGCCACCACGCTGAGCACGATCAGCGCCAGCAGGGCCAGGTCAAATTGCTTGCCTGCCGGGGTGTCGGCCTCGAAGATGATGCGCTCCAGCCGCCGCCGGCCGATGGCCTGGCGCAGCAGCAGGGCCCCTGCCAGCAGGGCCAGCAGCAGGGCGATGGGCAGCGTCAGCAGCGTCAACGGCCGTGCACCGGCAGGTTGAGCTGCTGCTGCAACACCCCCAGCTTCAGGGCCACCTCCTGCAGCTCGCGCTCCACCGCCGACCCCTGCACCAGGCCGGCGCCGGCGGTGAGCTCCAGCTGCGGGCCGCGCAGGGTGCCGCTGCGGATCGCCACCCGTAGATCGGCATCGCCGGCGCTGTCGATCCAGCCGATCGGGGCGGCGTAGTGGCCGCGCTCGAAGGGCTCCAGGCTGCGCAGCCAGCCCATCGCCTCCCGCCGCGGCAGACCGGCCACGGCCGGGGTGGGATGCAGGGCGGCCGCGATGCTGAGCGGGTCCTGTTGGGCCAGGGGGGTGGTGATGGGGGTGTGCAGGTGCACCAGGTGGCCGTGGCGGGCCAGGCGCGGGCGCCGCGGGCGCCGTGGCTGCAGCCCGGCCCGGCCCAGCACCGCCAGGATTGTCTCCACCACCAGCTCGTGCTCGAGTCGGTCCTTGGCGGAGGCCAGCAGCGCCTTGCCATCGCCGCAGGGGGCGGTGCCGGCCAGGGCATCGCTGCGCAGTTGGCCCTGGCGCACGGTGAGCAGGCGCTCCGGCGAGGCCCCCAGCAGGGCGGAGCCCTCGTGGCGC
>JAGYNF010000191.1 GCA_018400215.1 Cyanobium sp. M55B138
AGGGCTGCCGCCTGGGCGGTGTAGGCCGGACTGGGGCGCATGGCGAGGGTGTTGCCGGGCCTTCATCCTGGAGGCAACGGATCGGCGGGTTTGCACTTTCTGCTGGAGCTGATGCCGGCCCTGAGCGTCGGTTGGCTGCTGTCGCGGCGCTGGCCGGAGCTGGCGGGCCGTCTGGCGCCACCGCTGGTGCGCTGGGGGGTGCCCTTCAGCCTGGCCGGCCTGCTGCTGCGGGGTGGCCTGCGCTGGGACACCACCGAGGTGATGGCCCTGGCGCTGTTGCTGGTGGCTGGCGGCCTGCTTCTGCTGCACACCCCCTGGGGTCGCCACCTGTTGGCCACACCCCCAGAGCGGCTCGGGGCGGTGGTGGGCAACACCGCCTATTTCGGCATTCCCGCGGCGCTGGCGCTGCTGCCGCCCCAGGCCCTGAGCTATGCCGTCGGCTACGACCTGGCCGCCACCCTCTTCACCTGGACCCTGGGCCCGCTGCTGCTGGCCCGTCGCCCCCTGGCGCTGCAACGGGTGCTGCAGGCCCTGCTGGCCAACCCCGCCTGCCAGGGGCTGATCGGTGCGCTGCTGATCCAGGCCACCCCCTGGCAGGAGCCGCTGGCGGCCTGGCTGTGGTGGCCGGCGCGGACGGTGATGGGGCTGTCGCTCGTGGTGCTGGGCCTGCGCATCGGTCCGCTGCTGGGCCGGGTGCTGCCGTGGCATCTCTGGCCGGCCCTGCTCTGCAAGTTGCTGCTGCTTCCCCTGGTAGCCCTGCTGCTGGCGAGCGCGCTGCAGTTGCCGCCGCTGTTGCGCTCCGCCCTGGTGCTGCAGGCGGCTGCCCCCACCGCCATCTCCGTGCTGTTGCTCTCGGAGGCCGCGCCCGGTGGCAGTGAGGAGGAGCTGTCGTCTGGTTCGGCCCGATCGGCAGCCGCCCTGGTGCTCTGGAGCACCCTGGTGGCCCTGCTGAGTGTGCCCCTCTGGAGCTGGTTGCTCAGCTCGCTCTGATCTTCGGACGGCCGCTGTCGCACAACATCCGCCAACGGCGAAGTCTGCAGAGTTGATAGCCCGTACTGAGGGTGCCCCGTTCCAGCTGATCCCAGGGCAGGATCCAGTGGGCAGGATCAACGTCGTTGAAAAGTTGCGCTGCCTCAGGATTGGGCAGATAGATCAGCCGCCGCTTGGGCAGATCGAGCTGTCGCTTCAGCCAGGGTGTGAAGAGGTGCTGCTCCAGCAACTGCTGGTAGGTGCCATTGGCAATCGCCCGGCGGAAACCTGTGTCGATCGCTTGGGCCAGTTTGGGATTGTTACGACTGACATGGAAAAACCCGGCAAAGGGATAAACGATCATCAGGTGAGGATCGACCACGACATTGTTGGCATCGCGCAGAACTTCAGGATATTCGCGTTCCAGTTCCGTCAGGCCGCGTGGGTAGAGATCAACGCGGTTGTAGTGAACCAATCGCATCAGTTCCCGCGGTCTGGTGGTGTAAGTCCGCATTCCCGAGTGGTCCAGCACATTCACGTCCCGCCAGCCCACTCCCTGGAGCAGCACAACTTCCCGAAGCTGCTGTGGAGTTCGGATTGATGCCGTCTGTGGCACCCGATCGCGATGCATCCAGCCCACCCGCAAACCAAGCAGGCCACCGCTCACGGGAATCGGCACAGGATGGAGCCGTCGGCTCAGGGTTTTCCCGGCGCCGAACATGGCCACGGTGATGGCTTCAGGATTGCGATTGCCGCCGATGCTGCCGGAGGCCAGCGCCTCCACCACCTCATCCTGCGGGCGGATGGAGGCTGCCAGGCCGATGGCATGGGGCACGCCGCTCTGCTGCATCACCAGCCGCAGCAACCTGTAGTTAAAACCATTCGCGGCGGCGCCACCATCGCGGGCCAGGACCACCGGTAGGGTGCCGGCCGGCAGCTGCCGCACCTGTGGGGCCCTGAGCACATCCCCTTCGCTGATCGTCTCCCGGCCCTGCAGGCGCAGGGCGATCAGGCCGTAGCCCCCCATCACCACAGCAGCAGTCGTGATGGCCGAGAGCAGGGTGCGCCGTCCCCGCAGCCAGCCGGTGGTGGCTGTCTGAACAGGGGGCTCGGCGTCGATGGCTTTTGCGATTGGTTGCGTCATGCTGCAGGGCTTCAGGAGCTGGCCGGCGGGATGATCAAGGCCACCCCAAGGAGCGTGAGGCCCAGATAGCTTGGCAGTAGGCTGATGCGCAACAGCGTGGCGCTGCGACTGGTCCAGTGGATGAGATGCTCGTTGAGCAATTCATCGATTGCAATCACATAAAGAATGCCGAAAAAGATGATAATCTGTAGGTTGCCGATAAAGCCGGCCATGGCAGAGACGGGTAGCTTGCTGGCGATGAACACATAATTACCTGCTGCTGAGACCACGGCAGCCAAAATCAAGTCGTCGCGGCTGCGGCTGATCACCAGGCTCAGGCAACAAAGACCGATGGCCAGGATGTAGCCGAGAAAATCAGGTGCCAGGTAGAGGAGGCTGCGACGTTCGATCTCGATGTCGAAGGAAATGGTCGGCTGCCGGTGAATGTCCTGGCCTGGCCGGGTCTGTGTGCCGAGGTTGCTCATCAGGCTGAGGGAAGTTGGATAGGCACTGCTTTCCTTCAGCAGCCAGCCCGGCAGGTGCAGGCCTGGGCTCACCACAATCGGATCGGGCTCCGCCACCTCGAGCTGCACATTGTCCAGGGGATCGTCCAGGCCGATTTCCACGTGCAGCAGCTGGTCGTCGAAGGGATAGTTCTTTAGGTTCCAGCGGTTGACGACGGCCGTCCGCACACGATGCAACGCCCATGTACTGCCGCCTTGGCTTGTGCTGCGCACCTTGACAAAGCGCTGGATATCGTTGTCGTAGATGCCGTTGAGCACCATTAGGGAATCGCTGGGATCGCTAGCTTGGTCTCCGTTCCATAGGCTCCAAACGAGCATCTCGATGGAGAAGCGGTCTTCCAGTAGGTCGATCTCACTCACGTTGGTGATGTAAGAGCCAATGTGCAGTGTGCCCAGGCTGTCCGTTGCTGGCCCTTGGCCAGTGCCAGCGTCCATGGCATCGCCTGGTGCCATGCCCCTGGCAATGGTTTCGGCGATGACACTGCTGCCATCGGCCAGCCGCTGGGATTCCGGCGGCGACCAGTCGCTGCGCTGCACGAAGACGATGCCCACAATCACGATCAGCAGAGCGATGCAGAGCTGCAGGCGCCGCCGGCCCTGGATCCAGCTGTAACGGTGCCGGATTGGTCGCTGGAATCGTGCGCCTCGCATCAGTCGTGTTGCATGGGCCGCTGGCTTCTGCCTTTGCCAGGGGGCGTTGACTGATTCTCCTCCGGCCTGTCAAGGGACGGGTTTGAATGGCGCCCAGTTTCACCAGCCCAAGGGCGGGCATCGGCATGGACATCCTGGTGATGGGCGGCACCCGTTTTGTGGG
>JAGYNF010000192.1 GCA_018400215.1 Cyanobium sp. M55B138
GGGAGCCCTACGCGAGCTGCAGATGATCACGGCCCACCTGATCGCGCGCAACTACCGAGCGGAGATCAACGCCGCCCTGCCCTTCAGCGCGCAGGTGCTGGAGCTGGCACGGTTGTTTCGCGCCCGGCTCACATCCCTGGTGGCCGCTTGGATCCGTGTGGGCTACTGCCAGGGCAATTTCAACAGCGACAACTGCGCCGCCGGTGGCTACACCCTCGACTACGGCCCCTTCGGCTTCTGCGAACTGTTCGATCTCCGCTTTCAACCCTGGACCGGCGGTGGCGAGCACTTCTGCTTCTTCAACCAGCCGGCGGCGGCGGAGGTGAATTATGGGATGTTCGTGAAATCGCTGCGGCCGCTGCTTGAGGGCAATGCCGAGGCCCTGGCGCAGCTGGATCAGATCCACGGGGGATTCGCAGCCGCGATGCAGCAGGAGCTTGAGGCGATGTGGGCCCGCAAGCTTGGACTGAAGGGCTATGACGCCGCGCTGGTGAACGAGCTGCTGCAGCTGCTGCTGCGCTCCCAGCTCGATTACACGATCTGCTTCCGCCGGCTGTCGGAGCTTGCAGCTGATCCTGCCGCCGTGGGCCCGGGGTCGCTTCCAACCCTGCAGCAGAGCTTCTACACACCCCGTTCGGAAGCGCTCGATGCCCAATGGACACAGTGGCTGGAGCGCTGGTGTGCCCAGATCACGGCCAATGGTGACCCCAGCGCGACAGCGGCAGCGATGAAACGCGCAAATCCGGCAATCACCTGGCGCGAATGGCTGGTGGCTCCGGCCTATGAACAGGCGGCACAGGGAGACACCAGCTTGATTCAGGAGCTGCAGCGGGTGTTCAGCCGTCCCTATGACGCACCACCCGCCGAGCTGGCGGCACGGTATGACCGCCTCAAGCCCAGGGAATTCTTCAAGGCTGGAGGGGTGTCGCACTACAGCTGTTCATCTTGAAGCAGCTGGGTGTTGGAACCTGATCCACTCCGGCGGCGGATAACAGGTGCTGGGTGCTGGGGATAGGGTGCCGCCATTCGCGGTACGCCGATGGGCTGGAGCCAACTCACGGCGATCAACACCGCCAGGCACTCACGATCGTGCTGCTGCTGGTGCTGGCGGCTGTGATCGGCGTGCAGGACATGCGCCAGGTGCTCTACCTCAGCCTGCACATCAGCGCGTGCGCCACGTGAACTACCTCGGCGATCTGTTGCGTTACCTGAGCTTTGCGGTGGTGGCAGGCAACATCTGGGCCTAGCTGGTGCCGGCTCTGGTGCTGCTGATCTACCTGCAACGCATCGGCCAGAAAGAAACGCAGATGGCGGCAAAATACCCGGAATTCAGCGCCTGGCAGCAGCGCAGCGCCCGACTATTGCCAGGGCTCTGGTGAGAATCCCGCTGAACTGGGGAGCGCCACCCGACAACAAAGCCCGGGGCGTGGGCCCCAGGCAGTTGTCGATGCAGCCATGCTGCAGACCCAAGCGGGTGCTGACGCAGCTGGGCGAGGTTTTGGTTCGATCAAAAGCGTGATCGTGGGATCACAGAATCTTCAGTTGTGGGCGGAGCTGCCGGCGCTGGCACCTGGGGCCAGGTGTCGAGTGGGACGTTCCGTTAGGTCCGGGGCACCTGAGGCGGTGGCAGAAGCCAGAGCCGTGAACGGTGCGATGGAAGGCCATGGAGGCCGGGAACATCAGAGATCCGTTGAGAGTGTTGGAGCAGGGGCCGGATCGTCAGCGCGCTCCTATCTGGTGCTCAGGGGGGGTGTCTTCCATTCGCGGAGCCTCCGAATCCCGTTGCAACCACAATGGATCCGCCGACCAGGACCGGCAAGTGCTGCAGCCCTTTCGACACCGGTCTTCACCGGAGGCAATGGGAGTTCATGAAGGGGGCTTCATGGCAGGGCTCACCGGCAGCAGAGTGGGGAGCGATCCCGATGGTCCAGGCCGATCATGCCCCTGATTCAGCGCGACACGCCCTACCCCCACTGGGAATTCAGCGATGCCAGCAGCAGTGATCTGCTGCGGCTGGTGCCGGAGCGCGGCGGCCTGATCAGCGGCTGGCGCTGCGGCGATCGTGAGCTGGTGTACCTCGACCTGGAGCGCTTCCTCGATCCGGCCCAGTCGGTGCGCGGTGGCTTCCCGGTGCTGTTCCCGATCACCGGTGGGCTGCCCAACAACCAACTGCCCCTGCCCCAGGGCAATTTCACGCTCGCGCAGCACGGCTTTGCCCGCCAACTGCCCTGGCAAATGGAGGCGCTGGCCGATGGCCGCGGCGTGGCCCTGCAGTTGAGCGACACGCCGGAGACCCTGCAGTCCTACCCCTTCGAGTTTCTGCTCAGGATGGAGGTGCGGCTGGCGCCTGGCGCCCTGGAGATCAGCACCACGGTGAGCAACCGCAGTGAAGCGCCCATGCCCTTCAGCTTTGGCCTGCATCCCTACTTCAACCTCTCCAACCTGGAGGGGGTGCGCTTCGAGGGGTTGCCTGAGGAGTGCCTGAACCACCTCACCATGGCTCCGGCCGCCACGGCCGAGCAGATGCAGCAGCTGGCCAGTGGCATCGATCTGCTGGTGCGACCCACCGGGCCGGTGCGGCTGGTGGACGAAGCAGCCGGCAGCACGCTCGAACTGCAGCTCAGCCACCCCTTCGATTTGGTGGTGCTCTGGACCGAACCACCCCGGCCAATGGTGTGTATCGAACCCTGGAGCGGCCCCCGCCAGGCGCTGCTGAGCGGTGACCGCAAGATCGAGCTGGCTCCCAGCGCCAGCACCACCCTCAACACCCGCTACGCGTTGCTCCCGCAGGGGAACGCAACGGCCTGAATCCCTCAGAACCAGGCCAACTGAGCCTCCTCGCGGCTGTTCCCCCGTGCCACCGGGGTGCGGCGCTGAAAATCCATCTCGATCCAGCGCTGCTGTTCACCATCGGCGGCCAGAGCCCGGATCGGGTACACCTGCTCGCCATCGCGGAAGGGCACGTGCACCCGGAACGTGCCATCGGCCTCCAGGGGCACCTGCTCATCGCCGATGAACAGGCTGGCGCTGGGCTCGGTGGCGCCGTAAACGATCAGCTCAGCGTCGGCCACCAGCCAGAAGGCACGCGGCTGGGCCATGCCACGCCCCGATTCGCTGCGGCCGCTCGCCCACACCCCCGCCCCGGAGGCGGACAGCAGGGACTGATCTGCCAGCCCCTGCCCATCGGCCTGCCCATGCCACTGCTCCGAACCCAGGCGCCGGCGTCGCGGGCTGGCCGCCGTGGCGTGCTGGTACAGGCGCTCGTGCTCCACACCGCCACTGCTCACCGCTGGCGCCAAGGAGGCCATCGGCTCGGGCAACACATCGAGCGTGAAGGGCACAAACAGGTCGGCTACCACGTCGCTGGGTGCATCGGCCGGCATCCGCGCCACCGAGGACTTCTGAC
>JAGYNF010000193.1 GCA_018400215.1 Cyanobium sp. M55B138
AGGGATCGCGGATGCCCCAGAGCAGCAGCAACGGGCAGGCCAGCTCGGCGAACAGTCCATCGAGGGGCTGGCCGCTGGGAATGTCGAACACGGTGCGGAACACCCCGAAGGCACCTGGATCCAGCGACGGCCGGCGGATGGCCTCCACCAGGGCGTCATCGACGTTGGTGCGGTCGATGTACACCTGGTTGAGGGTGCGGCGGATCGTGGCCGGCCGGCGCAGGTTCTCAAACAACAGCCGCTGCAGCACCGGGCTCTTGAGCAGGGCTCCGCCGATCGTGCGGCGGGCAATGGCACCCCAGCCCTTGGGCGGCGCCTGCTCGTCGCTGAACGGTCCGGCTGCATTGATCAGCACCACCCCGGCCGCCTGATCCCCCAGGGCGACCCCGGCCGCCAGGGCAGCAAAGCCCCCCAGGGAATTGCCCACCAGCACCGTGGGCCGGCCGATGCGCTCGGCCACGTAGGCGGCCAGCTGGTCGCACCAGAGCCCGCCGCCATAGGCCAGCTCAGCGGGCTTGGCGCTGCGGCCGAAGCCGAGCAGGTCGATGGCATGCACCTCATGCTGGGCGGCCAACACCGGGAGGTTGAAGCGCCAGTGGTCGGTGCTGGCGCCAAAACCATGCACCAGCAGCACGGCCGGCCCCTGCGGCTCGGGCGGGCCCGCCTGCACCGCATGCACGCCATGGCCGAGGTGCTGCCAGGGCCGCAGGGCAGCGGCCTGCTGCAGGGGGGGCGAGAGCGGCACCGAAAACAACACCGAAAACAACAAGTAGAACGATGATGCTAGGAACATTCGCCAAACCCCTTTGCCCCTCGTCGGTCCCGACTGGAGCGCCCTGCTGCCGGGCATCGCCCTGTGGGCCCTGGCCCTCTATCTGCCCCTGAGCCTGCCGCTCAGCCGCCTGGAGCAGGTGCTGGCGGCCGGCACGCTGGAGCCACCGTTGCAGCAGTTGGTGCTGGTGCTGGCCAGCCTGACCCTCGCCCTGGCCCTCGGCACCCTCACCAACCTGGGCCTTGGCTGGGCCCTCGGTCCGAGCTGGGCCTCCAGCCTGGGCCTGATCGCCGTGGGCTGGACCCTGTTCACAGCACTCGCCAGTCGAGCCAGGGGAGACGGGGAATGATCGCCGGGGTGCGGGCCCGATAGGCGGCGTAGTCGGGATGCACGGCGGCCAGGGCCCGCTCCTCCCGCCGGGCCTTGCCCCCCAGCACGCCGCAGAGGGCAGCCAGCAAAGCCAGGTGCAGCAGGCTGCCCAGGGCCAGGGTCACCCCGAGCGAGCAGAGCAGCACGGCCTGATAGAGGGGATGGCGGCAGCGGGCGTAGGCCCCGCTGGTCACCAGGGCCGCCCCGGCCATGGGGTCCGGCAGGGGAGTGAGGTTGGGGCCGAGCCGCACAAAGGCCTGCAATGCCAGCCCCAGCCCCACCAGCAGAAGCACCACTCCGGAGATAGCCAGGGGCAGCGGCCAGGCAAAGCCCCAGCTGGCGGGAGCCGGCCAGGGGGGCAGGGCATGGGCCAGGATCAACACCACCTGGGCCAGCAGCCACCACTCGCCGCGGCGGTTATCGCGCCAGCCGCCCCAGCTCAGGCCCCAGCTCCGCGGCGGGGCGAACAGGGATCGCGCTCGGCTGGTAAGGGCCTGGTCAGGTGGGGATTTCGGCGAGGGGGTCAAGGTCGGGGCCTCCGGAATTACCTCCTAACACCAGCCTGAGCAGGATCGGAGCCAGGAAGGTGGTGCCGATCACCATCAACAGGATGGCGGCCTCCAAGGGCTTGGTGAGCAGGCCGGCCTGGGTGCCCAGCCCCAGGAAGATCAGGCCCACCTCGCCGCGGGGCATCATCCCCAGGCCCACCACCAACCGGTTGGTCTTCTCCTTGCTCACGTAGCTCCAGCCAGCGGCGATCTTGCCGATGATCGCCACCGTGAGCAGGAAGGCGGCAATGATCAATCCCTCGTGGTTGTCGGGGTTGAACGGATTGAGCACAGCCAGATCCATGCCCGTGCCGATCAGCACGAAGAAAATGGTGGCAAACAGGGCCACCAGGGGCTTCACGGCCGCGTCGATGGCGTGGGTGTGCTTGCTGCCGCTGAGGATCAAGCCGGCCGCAAAGGCCCCCAGGGCCGCCTCCAAACCAATGGCCTGGGCCGCGAAGCAGCAGAGCGAGAGCACCAGAAAGGAGGCCACTGCGGCCTCACCGGGGGCCTTGAGCTGGTCGAGCAGCCAATCAAAGGCGGGGGCTGCCGTGCGGCTGAGGAACAGGGCCGCCGCCACAAACACCCCGGCCGCGGCCACCAGCTTGAGGATCGGCCCCACGGCAAATCCCTCGCCGCCGGCCAGGCTCACCACCACCGCCAGGATCACGATGCCCAGGATGTCATCGAGCACGGCGGCACCGATCACGGTCTGCCCCTCCCGGGTCTTCAGAAATTTCAGCTCGCTGAACACGCTGGCGGTGATGCCAATCGAGGTGGCGGTCATCGCCGCGCCGGCAAAGATCGATGGAATCAGCGGCACAGCGAAGAGGTAATAGAGCCCGGCGGTGCCCAGGGCAAAGGGCAGCACCACCCCGGTCACGGCCACGGTGGTGGCCTGCACCCCCACGGCCACCAACTCATCGAGCTCACTCTCCAACCCCGTCAGGAACAGCAGGGCAAACAGGCCAATCTGGGAGACGGCCTGGAGATTGGGGAAGGTTTCGACGTAGAGGTCCTGCACGGCCGCCGGCGTGATCTCCGCCAGGGAGCCCACCAGATCCAGTACCGCCCCGCTGAGCTGGGCCTGGGTATCAGGCGGCACGATGAGATGCAGGCCAGACACACCGATCAGCACGCCGGCGACCAGCTCACCCAGGATCGTGGGCAGCTGGATCCGCACCATCAGCTCGGCGAGGGCCCGCGCGGCCACGAAGATCACCAAGAACTCACCAACCGAAAGGAGGGTTTCGGCCACTTCGAGCTGGTGGCTGCCCACCTCAAGCAGCAGGGCTGGCAAGGACATCGGGTATGCGGGTGCGGATTGCGATTGGTGGTTGACGTTAAGGCCGGTGGGCTGGGCCTGGGCCGGTGTTCGGATGCTGATGCCTAACCGGAGCTTGGGGTTGGGCGTGGCAACCATCGCTACCGTCAAAAAGCGCAAACCCAGGGGAGCCCGTGCAGTCCGGAATCACCCAACCCCATCCCTCCAGCGACCAGCTGGAGCAACTCAACGCCTGGTGGCGTGCCGCCAACTACCTGGCAGTGGGCATGATCTACCTGCGGGACAACCCCCTGCTGGCTGAACCGCTGCAGCCGGAGCACATCAAGAATCGGCTGCTGGGGCACTGGGGATCCAGTCCGGGGCAGGCCTTCATCTGGGCCCA
>JAGYNF010000194.1 GCA_018400215.1 Cyanobium sp. M55B138
GCCCAGGCCAGCCGGCCCCAGGCCGCCCAGACCCAGCCAGAAGCCCGTCAAGCGCCAGCCAGCCAACCCAGCACCAGCGCCGCCCCCTCCCGCCTCGCCCAGGCAACGGCCGCCACAGCCACGAGCCCAGCCGCCGCAAGCACCACCGGCGCAGCCACCACCCGCAAGCCCAGCGGCGACTGGCGCACCTATGGCCCCCTGCAGATCGACTGGTCGAAGCTGCAGGCCATGGGAGGCAGCTACGTGGCGCCCAGCCTGAATGGCGAGGGCCAGGCCCTCTACCTGGGGGTGAACTGCACAGCCCGCAAGATCAATGTCACCAGCCAGACCGGCCAGTGGAAAACCTGGGAAACCCCCAGCAAAGACTTCGAGCAGAAGCTGGTGCAGGACGTCTGCCAGGCCAAGGGCGGCTGAGGCTGGCCCTCAGGCCGCCCAGCGCAGCGGCCAGGGTTGGTGCAGGTAGCGCCGCCCCGTATCCCGCAGGTAGAGGCGCTGGGCGCCGTCGTCGCTTTCCCGGATCAGTTCCTCCTGCACCAGCCGCCGGGCCAGCCATCCCCAGCGGCCCCCATCGGCATCTCCAGCGGCCGCCTGCCCCGCCAACTCCTCGGCCAGGCTGCGCAGATCCCGGCCCCGCTCCCCACTGAGGGCCGCCAGCAACAGGGCCGCCGGCTCCGACCAGTCGCGCAGCACCGTTGCGGCCTGCTGCTGGCAACGGTCACAGCGGCCACAGGGCGGCACCAGTTCGCCAACCGCCAGCAGCAGGGCCTGCTCACGGCAGCCCTCCCCTTCCGCCACCGCCTCCATGCGGCGCAGCTGGCGCTGGGCCAGCTCCAACCGGTGTTGATCGGCCACTGAGGCGGTCACCCCCGGGGTCTGACCGGCGGATCGCATCGCCCAGCCCAGGCTGACCCGATCGGCGGGATCAAACAGCACCACGCAATCGGCGGGCAGACCATCACGGCCCGCCCGCCCCGATTCCTGCAGATAGCCCTCCGCACTGGCGGGCAGATCCAGATGCAACACCAGGCCCACATCGGGCCGATCCACGCCCATGCCGAAGGCCACGGTGGCCACCAGCACCGGGCGGGGCTGGCCCTGGAAATGGGTGAGGGCCAGCTGCCGGCTCTCCGGGTCCATGCCGGCGTGGTAGGCAATCGCCTCCACCCCCGCCCCATTCAGCCGGGTGGCCCACTGCTCCACCGACCGGCGGGTCCGCGCGTAGATCAACACGGCTCCGCGGCTACCACCGATCGCCGCCACCAGATCCGGCAAGGGATCGGCCGGTCGCCGCCGCATGGTGTAGCAGAGGTTGGTGCGGCGGGCGGAGCGCACCTGAACCAGGGGCCTGCGCAGCTGCAGCAGGCGGATGATATCGGCCCTCACCTGGGGGGCGGCCGTGGCACTGAGGGCCACCAGGGGCACCCCTGGGCAGAGCCGGCGCAGCTCCCCAAGCCGGCGGTAATCAGGCCGAAAATCATGCCCCCAGGCACTGATGCAGTGGGCCTCATCCACCGCCAGGCCCACCAGCCCCCCCTCGCTGAGCAGGTCGTCGAGCAGCTGGCGGGTGGCCTCCACCCGCAGGCGCTCCGGGGCCAGATAGAGCAAGCGCAGGCGTCGATCACGGATGCGCTGCAGCAGGGGGCCCCGCTCCGCCGCCGTCAGGCCCCGGTGCAGACAGGCCGCCGGAATACCGCGACGCTGCAGCTGCGCCACCTGGTCCTGCATCAACGCCACCAGGGGGGAGATCACCAACACCAGGCCCTCCCGCACCAGGGCAGGCAGCTGATAACAGAGGGATTTGCCCCAGCCGGTGGGCAGCACGGCCAGGCAGTCGCGCCCTGCCAGCAGGGCCTCCACCACCGACCGCTGGCCCGGCCGGAAGGTCTGCCAGCCGAAGTGACGCTGCAGCGCCTGCTCCAGGGGGTCAACGGATGGTGACGGGGTCACACGCACCATCGGTGGGGCACCACGACGATAGCCACCCCCAGATCTGGGGCCTGTTCAGGGCAGGGGCGGGGGCGCCAACTGTTCAGGCGCCTCCTCCACCAGCTGCAATCGCACCCGCTTGCCCCCGGCCAGCTCCCCCAGCGACACCCGCAGGGTGCTGCCACTGAGCGACTGCAGGGCGGTGAGCAGATCCCGCAGATGGGGGGTGCTGCTGCCGCTTTCCACCCAGAGCCGCTCCTGCAACCCCCCCAGCCGCCGCCAGCTGGTGTGCAGCTTCAGCACGGCGGCCTCCAGGGCCTGGGCCTGGCCCACCGCATCGGCCAGCAAACCCAGGGCATCGAGCCGCTGGGCCTCCTGCAGAGCCTTCTCGAAATCCAGGTTGCCCTGCTGGAAGGCCCGCACCGCCAGCCCCGCCTCGGCCGCCTTGCTGAGCCAGCGGGCCGTGCTGGTCACATCCTTCACCCGCTCCAACTCCGGCTCCTCCCGCAGCACGCGGCGCAGGTCGTCCTGCTGGGCCTCCGGCAGCTTGGCCAGCTCCTTCACCAGGGGCGCCACGACCCTGGGAGGCAGCAGGTTTTCAGCGGTGCGCTGGCGGATCTCCTCCGGCAGCAGCGGGCTGGTGGCCGCGGTGAACTCATCGGCCAGACGCCGCACCTGCTTGCGCGTGATCTCCTGGCCCTCGTTGGCCGCCTCGGCAATCATCAACTGCACCTCTGGATCGGCCTGGGCCGTTTCCAGGAAGGCGCGCTTGGAGAACTTGTTCACGCTCGCCTCCTGCAGCATCCCCTCCCCCACCAGCGCATCGGCCGAATCGGCCAGCTGGATCAGGGTGTAAGCCCGGGTCTTGCTGATCTCCCGCTCCCGCAGCCACTGCAGGAAGCCGGTGCCGCGCCCCTCACCGCCCCGCTTCTCCCGATCCCGCACCGCCCGCAGGATGCGCCCCCGCCAGATCTCCGTCTGCAGGTCGAAGCGGTCGCACACGGCCCAGGCCTCCTCCAGCCGGGCCAGAAACTCCATGGTGCTGATCGTGTCGCTGTCTGGATCGGGCAACTCCAGGCTGAGAACCGGGGCTTCCGGACCATCGAGCACCATGGCGCGGTCGTGGGCAAACAGCGATGCTGCCACCCCGCCACCCGACCGATGGCAGCCAAGGGCGACGATTCATGACGTCCGCCCAGGCAGCCCCGGGCGGCGCGGGTATCTTCCCTCAGGAAGCATCCGAATCCAGCGCAGCGATGGCCATTTCCCGCGGCGACAAAGTGCGTATCAAGCGCCCTGAGTCCTACTGGTTCAACGACGTCGGCACCGTGGCGTCCATCGACACCTCGGGCATCCGCTACCCGGTTGTGGTTCGCTTCGAGAAGGTGAACTACAGCGGCTTGAGTGGATCCGAAGGTGGCATTAACA
>JAGYNF010000195.1 GCA_018400215.1 Cyanobium sp. M55B138
GCCGCCATGGCCTCCAGCTGGGGACCCACCAGGCCCAGGCCATGCAGCACCGCCGCCTGCCGCCCCTGCTGCTTGTAGAGGGTGCCCACCGCAGCCCGGCCGTCATCGTCGAACAGGGGCAGATTCAGGGCACCCGGCACATGGCCCTGGGCAAATTCCGCCGGCGTTCGCACATCAACCACGGGTCCGGCGGCGGCGAGAAAGGCCGCCACCCCCCCTGCAGCGCCCCGGCCATCGGTGGCAGACCAGCTGCTGGGGGCTGGAGGGGGGGAGACCATGGCCCAGGGGAAACCGTGGCCCAATCGTGCCTGCTGGCCCCACCCGATCGGGGCGGGGCCGCGGCTGGTGCAGGATCACTGGGCCCATCGCCCGCCGCCAGCCCCATGCCGCCCGCCACGCCGGCCGCCGCCCGCAAGCTGATCGTGCTGGGTGACAGCGGCGTGTACGGCTGGGGCGACCCCCAGGAGGGGGGCTGGTGTGAGCGGCTGCGGCGCCACTGGATGGAGCTGCCCGATGGGCCGGTGCTCTACCCCCTGGGCGTGCGCGGCGACGGACTCGAACGGGTGGCGGCACGGCTGCAGGCCGAGGTGGCCTGCCGCGGCGAACTGCGCCGCCAGCGCCCCCAGGGCATCCTGCTGGCGGTGGGATTGAACGACTGCGCCCGGGTGGGCCGCCGCGACGGCCGCCCCCAGCTCGATGCCGATGGCTTCCTCTTTGGCCTGCAGCAGCTGCTGCAACGGGCCCAGGCGATCGCCCCGGTGCTGGTGCTCGGGCTCACGCCGGTGTGGGAGGAGGCCATGCCCTTCGCCGAGGTGCTCTGGTATCAGCTGGAGGCCGTGCGCCGCTACGAGGCCCTGCTGGAGCAGGCCTGCATGGAGGCCAATCTTCCCTTCCTACCCCTGTTGGAGAGCCTGCTGGGCGATCCCAACTGGCCCCGCTGGATCTGCGGTGACGGCCTGCACCTCAACAGCGACGGCCACCGTGAGGTGTACGGGCGGGTTCGCCACTGGCCAGCCCTGCTGCAGTGGGCCGACCTCCAGCCCCTGCAGGCCACCACAGCGCTGTGGTGAGCCCTGGCCCTCAGAACAGCAGCATCAGCAGGCCCACCACCAGGGCAGTGATCAACACCGCCGCCAGACCGCCGAGCACCAACAGGCTCGTGCCGGTGGCCAGGGCCAGGCGGCGGGTGGTGATCGGAAACAACAGGTAGAGCGTCAGGGCCAGGGCCAGGGGCCAGAGCGGCGGCACCAACAGCGCCACCACGGTGAGCACCACCAGCTTGCGGCGGTGCAGGCGCTGCTGCTCCAGGGCCGCCTGCTGGCGGGTGAGCTCCAGCTGCCGCGCCGCCCGTTCCTCGTCGCTGAGCCAACGGCCATGGCGGCGGGCCTCGTCCAGCTCCAGTTCCAGCTGCAGAGCTCGGCTTGGGGTGAACGTCATGGTGGGCTCAGGGGCAGAGCGGGGTGGGAGGGCGCTCAGTTGGGGCGGATCGCCAGAAAGGACTGGATCGCCGGAGTTTGGCCCAGCCTAGGCAAGGCTCCCATCCCCCATTCGGGTGAACCGAACCACCGCGCTGGGGGAGGGAAGAACGGGGCGGGGCGCTGAGGCTGAACACAGGCCCCTCCAGGGGGCTTCCACCCCCACCCTCTCCGCCACCAGTGCCATGGCCATGTCCAGCTCCCCCAGCGCCGCCGCCCACCTGGGCCGCCGCCCCCAACTCACCAACCAGACCCTGCTGCGCCGCCTGGGCGACAGCCGCGCCAGCGCCGCCCGGCTGCACTGGCGCAATGCCCTGGTGAGCCAGAACCTGGGCCTCGTGCACCTGGTGGCCCACCGGGAGAGCCAGCGCACCGGCCGACCCTTCGACGACCTCTGCTCCGCGGGCTATGAGGGGCTGATCAGGGCCGTGGAGTGCTTCGACACCAGCCGTGAGATTGCCCTCAGCAGCTTTGCGGTGCCCTACATCCAGGGCGCCATGCGCATGGACCAACGGGACCGGCAGCAACCGCTCCGCACCCCCCGGCGCCTGCGGGAACTGCTGCAGCAGGCGCGGCGCCTCCAGGGCCAACGGCAGGCGGCCGGTCTGCAGACCCTGGCCGCCGCAGAGCTGGCCGCGGCCCTGGGCTGCAGCCTGGAGCGCCTGGAGGAGGCGGGGGCGGTGCAGCGGGCCCTGGCGGTCGCCAGCCTCGACCAGCCCGTGGGCGGCGACGGCGACCCACCCAGCTGCCTGCTGGAGCGCACCAGCAGCTCCGCCAACAGCTCAGAGGGCGATGGCCAGCTGCACTGGCTGCGGCACCAGCTGGCCCAGCTGCCCGCGGCGGATCGGGAGCTGGTGGAGGGACGCTGGATCGATGGCCTCAGCTGGAGCGCCCTGGGGGAACGGCTCGGTTGCGAGGGGCGCCTGGCCCAGCGGCGGGGTGAAACCCTCTTGCGGCAGCTTCAGGCGGCCGGCAGCCAACCCCAGGCCAGCAGGGCCAGCACGGCGGCCAGGGCGGTTTGAATGCCATTCACGAGCTCGTTGCTGAGCCAGCGGAAGCGCCCCTGGGCGGTGGCCCCAATCAGGCTCTCCAGCAGGGTGGCCACCAGCCCCACCAGGGTGACCATCCAGGCGGCGGCGCCATGGGGCAACAACCCCAGCGCCAGCCCCAGGCCCGCCATCAGGGCACTGCCCCCGAGGCTGGCCAGGGTGCCCTCCAGGCTGATCGCCCCCTCGCTGCCAGGCGGCACCGGCCGCAGGGTGGTGATCAACCAGGTGTGGCGGCCCCAGCGCTTGCCGATCTCACTGCCAAAGGTGTCGGCGAGCTTGGCGGCGAAACTGGCCACGAAGGCCACCAGCAGGGCCACGCGCCAGGGCGGGGGGGCCAGGGCCGTTGCTAGGGCCAGCAGCGCACCGGTTGCTGCCGATCCCCACACATTCTCCGGCCCCCGGCGGCCGCCACGGGCCTCGGCCAACCCCTGGGCCTGCTTGTGGCGGAACCCCAGCTTGGTCACCAGGGAGCCGAGCAACAGGTAGGCCACCACCGCCAGCCAGCCCCGGGGCCCCAGGCAACCCCACAGGATCGTGCCCAGGATGGCGGCATGGCCCCAGCCGGCCGGCGTGAGCAGGGGCAGCCGCTGGGCCAGGGCAATCAGGCCACCGTTCAACCCGAAGGCCAGCAGCCAGGTGAGCGGTTGCTGGGCGGGCAGCCAGGCCGGCGGCGGAAGACTCACGGCGGCTGGCAGGTCAGGGCGCCGCACCAGTGTGTTGCACAGCCCTAAGGCCCGCGGCTGGGGGCGCCCCTGGCAGCGGATAATCGGGCCACGTGCGGGCTGCGGCGATGCTCTTCAAGCGCAAGG
>JAGYNF010000196.1 GCA_018400215.1 Cyanobium sp. M55B138
AGAACCGCGAACCGCGGGTGCAGGCGATCTACGAGGACCTCCTCCAGCAAAGCGATCTGCAGGGCCGCTCGCTCAGCAACCTGGCGGCGTACATCCTGGAAAACGGATTGAAATCACTGATGATCTCCTATGGGGAGCGCCATCAGCACCGAGGTAGCTGAAATGGAGCCTCCTCTCGGCCGCTCCAATTAGGGCCAGGCCACAAAGGTGACTGGCTCATACTTGGCGATCTTGATGGTCCAGGCCCGCTGGGCCAGCCCTTGGATGCTGGTGAGCAAGACCTGGGTGTCGCCCCCGGCCAACCAGCTGGCCTTGAGCAGTGGTAATTGTTCGCTCATCACATCCAGGGGAACTTCCACCAACAGCAGGCTGGCCTCGCCTGCAGCTCGCTGCAGGGGGCCCTCATCACTGCGCTGCCAGAGACGCAGCAACAATTCCAGGGCCAAGGTGCGCCCATCCTCCCCCGGCTGATCGGCCTCTGCTGCTGCTGCAGACTGGGATTTACCCGTGAGTGGTAGGGCTCGCTTGCCATCGATCTCCACCAGCGCAAGGGTCACGAGATAGGGAGCATCAGCCATCGGTGGACCAGAAACGCCCCACCACAGTGACTGATCCCAGGCCGCTACGTCAGGGTCCCCATCGGGTTACATTCGCCATGTCACTCTGGCCCCTGTTGGGGGGTGTGTTTCATGGCCACCATCGGAGACCAGCTTCAGACCTACCGATCGGCCCTCGCCGAGGCACAGGCCAAGGGCGATCAGGCGATCGCCCGCAAGATCGAAGAGCAGATCAAGGAGCTCGAGGATTTTCAACAGCGCCATCCCGAGGAGAAGGAGGCTCCCTCTCCATTTGAAGTGTTCTGCGACCTGAACCCCTCAGACATCAACTGCCGCGTTTACGACGATTGAGCCCGCGGCCAGGGCCCACCGCCTCACCAGAATCAGCGGCTGGATTGCCCCCTTTTGGGGGCATCGCCAAACCGGCCTGCTGATCAAAACTGGCCGGGTCCGCGAGGCGGCAGCCATGGGTCAAGCCACATTCACCACTGCTCTCACGATTGGCGAACTGGAGGCGAGTTATCCGCTGTACTGCAAAGCCATGCGGATCTTGATCCGTGAGGGTAAAACCATCGAGCAGATTCAAAGAAGTGTCTGCTGGAATCGGCTATTGATCCTGCATCGCTCCCTGCCTCGCCAATACAGAGATCCGCAACACCTATTTTTTATGCTCAAGCGAGACAGCAAGCCCTAATGCGAGTACTGGCGATCATTCTCGGCGGTGGCGCCGGCACCCGGCTGCAGCCCCTCACCTTCACCCGCGCCAAACCGGCAGTACCCCTGGGTGGCAAATACCGACTCATCGATATACCCATCAGCAACTGCATTAATTCTGGCATCCACAAGATTTACGTTCTCACCCAGTTCAACAGCCAGTCGCTGAACCGCCACCTCAGCCGCACCTACAACCTCTCCAGCAATTTTGGCAGTGGGTTTGTGGAAGTGCTGGCTGCCCAGCAAACACCCAACAGCCCGAGCTGGTTTCAGGGCACGGCCGATGCGGTGCGGCAATACGAAGAGCTCCTGCAGAGCTGGGATGTGGATCAGGTGTTGATCCTTTCCGGCGATCAGCTCTACCGGATGGACTACGGCGCCTTTGTGGCAGCCCATCGCGCCAGCGGCGCCGCCCTCACCGTGGCCGCCCTGCCGGTGGACGGAACGGCAGCCCAGGGCTTCGGGCTGATGCGCACCGATGCCTCTGGACAAATTCGCGAATTTCGTGAAAAGCCCAAGGGTGAGGCCCTCGAGGCCATGCGGGTTGACACCCATAGCCTCGGGCTTTCCGTGGCGGAAGCGGAGCGCCGCCCCTTTCTGGCCTCGATGGGGATCTATGTGTTTGAACGGGAGGCCCTGTTCGGCCTGCTGGCGGAGCACCCTGAAGCCACAGATTTTGGCCAGGAAATTATTCCTGCCGCCCTCAGCAGTGGCCAGCGGCTGCAAAGCTACCTATTTGATGACTATTGGGAAGATATCGGCACCATCAAAGCCTTCTATGAAGCCAATCTAGCCCTCGCCGACGATCAGCCGGCCTTTAGTTTCTACAATGAAAAGGCCCCCATTTATACCCGTCCGCGCTATTTGCCTCCCAGCCAGATTCGCGAAGCCAAGGTGCACCGCAGTGTGCTGAGTGAAGGCTGTGTGCTCGATCGCTGTGTTGTGGAGCACTGCGTTCTGGGCCTACGGCTCCGGGTTGAAGAGGGTGCTGTGCTGGAGAACACGCTGGCCATGGGGGCCGATAGCTATGAATCGGCGCCAGAACGGGCGGCGGTGCGGGCGGCGGGTGGTGTGCCCCTTGGGATTGGCCCGGGCTCGGTGATCAAGGGGGCCATTCTCGACAAGAACGTGCGCATCGGCAGCAACGTGCACGTGATCAACAAAGACCGGGTTCAGGAGGCTGATCGCCAGGCTCTTGGTTTCACCATTCGTGATGGCATTGTGGTGATTGAGAAGAACACCACTCTGGCCGATGGGGTGATCATCTAACCCGCCCAGGGCCGCATCACACTCCGGAAAACTTGCCCTAGAAAAAGAGTCTGCTGATGGGTTGCTGGGACTCAAAGCTGGCTTGCCCCGGCCGCAGGGGGTAAAGCTCATCGTCCTGGAGACCGGCCATGGTCTGCAGGTGACAGCGCAGCCAATGGCGAAAAACCAGCAGGGTGCCCAGATCCGCCAGGCGGGCATCGGAGCTCAGCAGGAGCGAGTAGGGCGTCACGGTGAGACGGGTTCAGCCCGCCGTCTCTACCGCAGTCTGGAGGGGAAGTCGATTAAGGCCCGGGCCCAGCGCCTGCCGATCGATGCTCCCTCCCCCAGCCGGGCCAGGGCGGCAAGCCGCCGCCGCCGGCTGCCTGAATCCATCAGCTCTTCGCAGAGCTGGCGCCAACGACGCCAGCAGTGGAGGCGGTGTTGTTCCAGCAACCAGACGAACTGGGGGGCCGTGGTCTCCAGACTGTCGTGGCACTGGTCGTTGATCGCTTCCTCCAGAACGCAAAGGTCGTTCAGCTCCCCCAACAGGCCCTGGCCCCGTTTGAGTTGGCTGATCCAGAGGTGAACCCCGGGGCCGGCGAAGCCCTCGATATTTTCGAGGCGATAGCGCACCCACTTGAGCTGCTTGCGGAGGTCATGCAGGCTGTCCGGGTTCTGCGCGGCTGTCTCCAGCCACCAGCCGGGATGGAGAAACAGGCTGAGGCTGTCGGCAACGGCCCACTCGGGCAGCCAAACCAGCAGGGGCTGCTCCCCCAAAGCGGTGTAGGCC
>JAGYNF010000197.1 GCA_018400215.1 Cyanobium sp. M55B138
CCCGATGCTCGATCGGTCGGACGACGCGCCCAAGCTCCTGAATCATCAGGCGATGAGTAGCGGGAGCTGAGGAACATGATCATGTTGCGCCCTTCCCGTTTGGGGGGCTGCTGCACTTCGGCGTTGTTTTCCAGATCTTTGGCCATCCGCATCAGCAACACCTCGGCCAGGGCGGTGTGCTGGATTTCGCGGCCGCGGAAAATAACGGTGCACTTGACCTTGTCGCCGTCCTTGAGAAAGCGCTGGGCCTGACCGATTCGCACCTGGTAGTCGTGGGAGTCGATCTTGTAGCGCATCTTCACCTCTTTGACTTCGGTTTGGTGTGACTTCTTCTTGGCCTCCTTGGCCTTTTTTTCCTGCTCAAACTTATATTTGCCGTAATCCATGATCCGGCACACCGGCGGATCTGCCTTCTCGCTCACCAGCACCAGATCCAGTTCCCGGTCTTTTGCCACCTCCAGGGCCGCTTCGCGGCTGATCACTCCCAGTTGACTGCCGTCGGCATCCACCACCCTCAGGTTGGGGTAGCTGATGCGATCGTTGATATTGGGCAGCTCCCGCACGGGAGCACGGCGGTCAAAACGGGGACGAGGAGGCATTCAGTGGAGGATGTTCTAGGGGGATAGGGGACAGGTGGCACAACGCTGGATCAGGAAAGGCCTGCACAGCTCGCTTCTGTGACGGCTTGCCTGGGAATTGCCCGGGTGCCCTGACGGTCACCCTTCACCCTAGAACGCGCCCGACCTCCCGCAAGGCCTGCTGCAGTTGTTCGTCGATCTGCTGACCCGCCAGCCAGTGGGGCTGGTGTTGGCGGCGGAACCAGGTGCGCTGGCGTTTGGCGAACTGGCGGGTGCGCTGGCAGGTGAGGGCCATGGCAGTGGTCTCGTCCAGATCCCCCGCCAGCAGGCCCCTGGCCTCGGCATAGCCGATGGTGTTCAGCAGGGGGAGATCGGCGCCGTAACGGCTGATCAGCTGCCCGGTTTCAGCCACCAGCCCCTCCTGGTAGAGCTGGTGGGTGCGCCGCTCGATGCGGCGTTTGAGGTCGGCGGGATCCAGGCCCAGTTCCAGCACCTGCCAGGGGGGTGGACTGGCCCCCTGCTGGCTGGAGAGGGGTTGGGCGGTGGCGTAGAGCACCTCCAGGGCGCGCTGGGTGCGCACGGCGTCGGCCGCGGCGATCCGGGCGGCGGCCCCGGGGTCGGCCAGTTGCAGCAGCTGGTGGCAGAGGGGCTGGCCCAGGCTTGAAAACTGTTGGCGCAGCAGCGGCTGGGGCGGCACGGCCGGGGGCTGCAGGCCCCGGGTGAGGGCCTGCAGATAGAGCCCGCTGCCCCCGGCCAGCAGGGCCATGGCCGCTCCCGGGCGGGGGCGCTGCAGCTCGGCTTCGATGCGGGGCTCAGCCAGGGCCCGAAATTCCTGCAGGTTGAGCGGTTGGTCGGGGTCGCGCAGGTCGAGCAGTTCGTGGCGTGCCGCGGCGCGCTGGCGGGTGTTGGGCTTGGCGGTGCCCACATCCATGCCCCGGTAGAGCTGCCGGGAATCCACATTCAGCACCGCCAGGTCGAGGGCCTGGGCCACGGCGATCGCCAGGTCGGTTTTGCCGCTGGCCGTTGGGCCCAGCAGCACAATCACCAGGGGTGGGGAGGTTGCCATCCGCCCCACCCTGCCAGCCGCCCCTGCCCGCCGGCCAGCGGTGGTAGATTGCCCCCTGGAGAAGGGATCTCAGCCCTTGTCTTCCCCATTGCCCAGCCCTTGCCCGGGGGTTGTGCCCAGGCTCGATTGCGGACGAGTTCCATCCGCACGTTCAGGCCTGTAACCGATCCCCGGGGAGCCCCTCCTGCATGAGCGAAGCCACCAAAATTCAGGCCGCCTACGGAGCCGAACAGATCCAGGTGCTGGAAGGCCTGGAGCCGGTTCGCAAGCGACCCGGGATGTACATCGGCACCACCGGGCCCCGCGGCCTCCACCACCTGGTGTACGAGGTGGTGGACAACTCCGTTGACGAGGCCCTGGCCGGCCATTGCGACCAGATCCGGGTGGTGCTGGATGGCGAGGGCGCCTGCAGCGTCACCGACAACGGCCGCGGCATCCCCACCGATGTGCACCCCCGCACCGGCAAGAGCGCCCTGGAGACGGTGCTCACGGTGCTGCACGCCGGGGGCAAGTTTGGCTCCGGCGGTTACAAGGTGTCCGGCGGCCTGCACGGTGTGGGTGTGTCCGTGGTGAATGCCCTCTCCGAGTGGGTGGAGGTCACGGTGCACCGGCAGGGGCAGGAGCACCAGCAGCGTTTCGAGCGGGGCGCACCGATCGGCACCCTGGTGTCCACGCCTGCCGCCGACCCCAGCCGCACCGGCACGTCGGTGCGCTTCAAGCCGGATATCCAGATCTTTTCCACCGGCATCGAGTTCGACTACCAGACCCTCTCATCGCGGCTGCGGGAGCTGGCCTATCTCAACGGCGGCGTGCGCATCGTGTTCCGGGACGAGCGGCCCGCAGCCTGCAATGCGGCAGGGGAACCCCACGAAGAAATTTATTTCTACGAAGGCGGTATCAGGGAATATGTGGCCTACATGAATGCGGAGAAGGATCCACTCCATCCCGACATTATTTATGTGAATGCCGAGCGCGACGGCGTGCAGGTGGAAGCGGCTCTGCAGTGGTGTGTGGATGCCTATTCCGACAGCATCCTTGGCTTTGCCAACAACATCCGCACGGTGGATGGCGGCACCCACATCGAGGGTCTCAAAACGGTGCTGACCCGCACCCTCAACACCTTCGCCAAGAAGCGCGGCAAGCGCAAGGATGCCGATGCCAACCTGGCGGGCGAAAATATCCGAGAGGGCCTCACCGCGGTGCTGTCGGTGAAGGTGCCCGAACCGGAGTTTGAGGGCCAGACCAAAACCAAGCTGGGCAACACCGAGGTGCGCGGCATCGTTGATTCCCTGGTGGGAGAAGCCCTGGGTGAATTCCTCGAATTCAACCCTTCCGTGATTGATCTGATCCTCGAGAAGGCAATCCAGGCCTACAATGCTGCCGAAGCGGCCCGCCGAGCCCGTGAGTTGGTTAGGCGCAAAAGTGTGCTGGAGAGCTCCACCCTGCCTGGCAAATTGGCGGATTGCTCCTCCCGGGATCCTGCCGAGTCGGAGATCTATATTGTGGAGGGCGATTCGGCTGGTGGCTCCGCCAAGCAGGGGCGTGATCGGCGCTTCCAGGCAATCCTGCCGCTACGGGGCAAAATCCTCAACATCGAGAAAACAGACGACGCAAAAATCTATAAAAATACCGAGATTCAGGCCCTGAT
>JAGYNF010000198.1 GCA_018400215.1 Cyanobium sp. M55B138
TGGGCGCCATGAGCCAGCTGCTGGGCTTCCTGCTGCTCAGCCGCTAGGGCATCAGCCCAGCAGCCCCGTGCGGTCGTCGCTGCCGAACAGTTGGCGGTAGGCGGCGGTGCTGATGCAGAGGATCACCGGCACCACCACCACCAGGCCGCCGGAGCTGAACAGGGCGCCGATCGCCTGGATCACCCCCTCCACCACCGCCAGCCAGAGCACCATCCACCAGCTGGGATTCACCACGTTGATGCCGGAGCGCAGGCTGTCGAGGGGGCGGCGGCTGCCCAGCAGCGACACCTGCACCAGAAACTTCTGGCTGATCGCCAGCCAGATGAAGAAGATCGCCACCACGACGGCCGGAATCACGGCCAGGGCGGCGTTGAGCTGGCCCAGGCCCGCCCCCACGAGGGAGGCGATGCCGCCGGCCACCACGGCCACGATCGCCAGCAGGATCAGGGAACCGAGCAGCCGCGCGGCGGCGGCCCGGTCCCAGCGGGTGAAATCGGCGAAGCTGGGCTTGCGGCCCTCCAGGGCAATCCAGGCACCGCGGGTGAGGCCCACCAGGGTCCAGAGCGTCACGATCACGTAGCCGATCAGGCCGAGGATCAGCGCCAGCCAGGCGCCGGTGGGGTGCACCCCCATCAGCTCCTCCACTTCCGCCAGCCGGGCCGCACCCACGCCCGTGAGGGCCAGAAAGGGCAACACCACCAGGCTGGCCAGCACCTGGAACAGCAGGAACACCCAAGGGGCGCGGCAGAAGGCGCCCCAGCCCTCTTCCACGGCATGGAGCACCCGCAAAGAACCCGAGTTGGAGGGCGTGAGCGCCATGGAGAGGGAAATGACTGCCCCGAAAGGTAGCTGCCGCTACTGAAGCTGCCATCGCACCCCGGCCGCAGCGCAACGCACTGTTGTGGAAGGGCCTCAGCCCCGCAGCTCGCGCATCGCCGCGCTGACGGCGGCCAGCGCCAGTTCGATCTCGGCGGCGGTGCTGGCGCGCCCCAGCCCAAAGCGAATCGAGGCGGCCGCCTCGGCCCGGCTGCGGCCCAGGGCGGCCAGCACGTGGGAGGGCGACCCTTCGCTGCAGGCCGAACCGCTGCTCACCGCCAACTGACGCCGCAGCCGCCGGTGCAGGGCGGCGCCGTCCACCCCGTGCACGGTGATGTTGAGGTTGTGGGCCAGGCGCGTTGGTCCGGGCGGGGGGCCGTTGAGCGCGATGTTGCCCAGCGCCTGCAGGCCGCCCCAGAGCTGGTCGCGCAGGGCCGCCAGCCGCTGGGCCCGCTCGGCCTGGTCGGCGCCGGCCAGCGCCAGGGCCTCCCCCAGCCCCACCACCAGCGGCACCGCCACGCTGCCGGCGCGCCGCCCTCCCTCCTGGCCGCCGCCGTGCAGCTGGGCGGCCAGGGGCACCCCCGGCCGCACCAGCAGGGCGCCCACCCCCTTGGGTCCGCCGCACTTGTGGCCGCTGAGGCTGAGCAGGTCGATGCCCAGGGCATCCATCGCTAAGGGGATGTGGCCGGCGGCCTGGGCGGCATCCACATGCAGCAGGGCGCCGTGGGTGCGGCAGAGGTCCGCCACCGCTTCGAGGGGCTGCACCACGCCGATCTCGTTGTTGGCGGCCATCACGCTCACCAGCAACACGTCGTCGTTGAGGGCCCTGGCCAGGTCGGCGGGGTCGAGCCGGCCATCACCCTGCACCGTCAGCAGGGTGAGCGGAAAACCGTGGCGCTCCAGATAGCGCAGGGGATCCAGCACGGCCCGGTGCTCGCTCACCAGGCTCACCAGCCGCCGCCGCGGGCTGCTGCCGCTGAGGGCCGCCTCGGCCAGTCCCTTGAGGGCCAGGTTGTTGGCCTCGGTGGCGCCACTGGTGAACACCACCCAGTCCGGGGTGGCCCCCAGGGCGGCGGCCACCCGGTCACGGGCCCGCTCCACCGCAGCCGCTGCCTCCAGGCCGGGGCGGTGGCCGCGGCTGGAGGCGTTGGCGGGGTGTGTGCTCCACCAGGGCGCCATCGCCGCCAGCACGGCCGGGTCGCAGGGGGTGCTGGCCTGGTGGTCGAGGTAGGCGAACATGGTGGATCGTGCCTGGCACCATGCTGACAACTCCTCGCCGCGGCCGGCCGTGGGGCCTGGCGGCTGCGGCGCTGCTGCTGTGGCCGGGTCCTGGAGTGGCCCAGATCCCCTCCCAGCCCCCGGGGCTGATCGTGCTGGATGAGCGGCCCAGCCAGGAGGGGATGCGGGTGTTGGGGATCTATGGCCCCCGCCAGGATGCCACCAGTCCAGAGCTCTGGCGGGTGAGTCTCTGGCAGCAGCGCGGCTCCAACGCCACCGTGCGCACCGACACGCTGCGCTGCTCCACCACGGCACCGATGCGGCTCAGCCAGGACCAGGACCGCTGGCTGTTGCGGGAGCTCAACCCCGGCGGCACGATCACCCCGGCCAACCGGGTGGATCACCTGGTGTGGTGGGCGGTTTGCCACCCTGATCAGGCCGGCCGTGACCCGGCCACGTTGGCGGAGCTGGCCCGCCAGCTGGGCTATAGCGGCACGCTGCGGGAAACCGAGCAAATTCTGCCTGGACGCCCGCGCTGAGCCTCTGCAGACTGGTGCGATGAGCACCGATCCCACCACGCCCCCCGGCGACCTCCCTGGCGACCTCCTCGATGCCCTGCGTGAGGCTGGCTCTGGGCCCCCACCGCCCCCCGCCCCGGCCCGGCTGCTGCTGGTCGACGACGAACCCGGCCTGCGGGCGGCCGTGACCGCCTATCTGGAGGACGAGGGCTTCGCCGTGACCACCGCCAACGACGGCGAGGAGGGCTGGCAGAAGGCCCAGGAGCTGCTCCCCGACGTGGTGATCAGCGACGTGATGATGCCCCGCTGCGACGGCTATGGCCTGCTCAAGAAACTGCGGGCCGACGAGCGCCTCGGCGGCACGCCGGTGATCTTCCTCACCGCCAAGGGCATGACCGCCGACCGCATCGCCGGCTTCCAGGCCGGCTGCGACGACTACATCCCCAAGCCCTTCGATCCCGACGAGCTGGTGGCCCGGGTGCGCAACGTGGTGGCCCGCCAGCAGCGCCTGCTGGCCGAGGCGGCCCGTTTCGCCGATGCCGACATCGGCCAGCTCTCGCGTCAGATCACCGAGATCCGCTCCCTGCTGGCCAGCGGCGGCAGCGCCAAGCCGGCTGTCGGCAGCAGCGACCTGAGCTTCACCCCCCGGGAGGCGTCGGTGCTGCAGCTGGTGGCGGAGGGGTTGATGAACAAGGAGATCGCCCGGCGGCTGGAAACCTCGATTCG
>JAGYNF010000199.1 GCA_018400215.1 Cyanobium sp. M55B138
TGATACAACAACTCTGGCGGCAGGCATGCACCCTTAGACCGTCTCTGACTTGAATGCTCGAACGCAGTGCTGAGATCGACGACCTCGCCGGCAGGATCTTCCTGGCGGAGCACTTCTGCAGCCGCGCCATCCAGGCACCAGAAGCCAGCGAACCGGCTGGAGAGGTGCGGGTCTGGATGGAGCTCAATGATTTCGACCAGGCGCCGATCGCCCAGTCAGCTGGGATGCAGGTGGTGCTACGCAGCGCCCTGGTTTCTGTTGCTCCTGATCGCCCGGTGGCAGACGTCGCCATGGCCACACCACCAGAGCATTGGCTGGATGGCACAGCAACGATGCAACAGGCCTTTACGGCCCTGGCGCAACGGGACTGGTTGCTGGTGCGCAGCGGATCGGAGCTGCTCGGCATCCTGACCCGCCATGACCTGGCCAGCCCGGTGGTGAATGCCTACCTGCTGGCACGACTGCTGGGTTTGGAGCAGGGCCTGCGGCGGTTGTATGGATCCTTCAGCCACCACCCGCTCGCTGATGAACCGGGGCTCCCTGGTGAGCCAGGCAGCTGGTCGCTGGCCACGTTGCTGAACCATGGAGCCCTGCTTGTGAGTTTGCGCGCAGCCCTCGGCTATCCAAGCCGGAGCAGCTTTGAAAGGGCCACCGGTGGGCTGGTGACATTGCGCAACCACCTGGCCCATGGCCGCAGCATCCTCACGCTCTCAAGCCGCCCTGCCGAAGCGGTGGAGCGGATCCAGGGGTTGGAGGAGCTGATGGTGAGCGTTCGCCGGCTGCTTGATGACCGCGAGCACGTCTGGGATGCCTTTGCCTCCACCGTGATCATGGGCCTGGATGACCCCCCACTGACCTGGGCCGGTAGCGGTGCGGCGGCCTTACCGCTGCCGGTGCCGGTTCATGTGATCACCGCCCACAACCCCCATGAGCGGGTGCTGGAGCACCACATCAACAACGAGCGCCATCAACTGCTGCGTCACTACCTGAACATGCGCTACCCCCAGGCCGCGGTGATGGAGGTGATCGGCAGGTCCTGCAGTGGCCCATGGGCGGAAGTGAGCTGGGCCATCAGTGGTTTGTCACGCCCGGATGCTCTGGCGATTGCGCAGCGCTTTCAACAACGAGCGATCTTTGAGCTCACGGCCTCGGACGTGCTGGTGATCAGCGTTGAGGGCGACATTCGCCGCAAGGCGCTGCGGGTGGGCTGATTCAGCGCAGCCAGGCCCGGAGGCTGCTGATCAGCCATAGCCCCAGACCGATCCCGATCCATTCGTGGAAGACCGCCACAAACCAAATCACGCCGGCCAGCAGCAGCAGACCTGCGATGCCCTTGACGAGGGTGAGTACGTCATTTCGGCTCAGATTCTCTCGTCTCTGGGCCCTGGATCCAGTAGCCGCTGTTGGCTTCTCTGATCTGGTTGCCGGGGCAGCAGCGCGGATGAACTCCCCTTTCTCATTGAACGGCATGGCCCTTCCTCAGCAGCTCCAGCGGCAGGGCGGGCAGCCCTGGCCGTAACCCACCTGGATCGAAGTTGTGACCTGCAATGGGTGGGAGAAAATCTCCGCCCGTTCACCGCCAAGGCGCGGGTCGTTGCTGTTGCACACCAGCGTGTACTGACTGAGCTGACCCAGCAGCCGTGGCACGTGCTGTGGGTTGCACCGGTGCAATAGATCAAGGGCCAGCTTGAGCCCGATGCCGGTGACATGGGCGATGTCGATGGCAATCCCAGGCTGGAACTGCAGCTTCTGCAGCTCGGTTTCGTTGCTGTAGTAGCGCCGGCCGGGTTCTGGCCTGGCGGTGAGGCCCTCGGCTAGGCCGTCAAAGGCGCAGCCATAACAGGGCATCGGCTCGCCTGGGTGGCTATAGAAAATCTCGCCGGCAAAGGCCCGCTCCCACAGCCCAATCGCCACAAAGGGCAGTGCCAGCGCCGCCGCCAGCCGTGCGGCGTGGCGATCGGCGCGGCGGCTATCGGCACAGGCCAGCATCAGCGTGTCGCTGTTGCTGCTGCAGAAGCGACTGATCAGGGCGGGATCCAGCTGCTCCAGCGGCAGGGCGTGGCTATGCACCACGGCCTGGGGATTGATCTGGCGGATGCGCTCGGCCACCGCCTCCACCTTGCGCCGCCCCACATCGGCCAGGCCGCACTGGTGGCGGCAGAGGTTCTCGATCGCCAGCAGGTCGGGATCGACCAGCAGGAAGCGGCCCACCCCACTGCGGGCCAGATCCAGGGCCGCCAGGCTGCCGACCGAGCCGCAGCCGCAGATGATCACGCCGCTCTGCTGCAGGGCCGCGGTTTCCAGCAGGCCGCTATTGCGGGAGAACAGATCGGTCTCCAACGCATAGGTTTCCACCCGGCAGGGGCGGCCCTGCCAGAGCACCTGCAGGGCTCCAGCGGCCTCAGCGCGGCGCACCACCAGTGCAGCCTCGGCATCCCCATCGTGGCCATGGGCTGGCTCCAACCAACCGAGCTGGCGGGCGCCGGGCTGCCCTGCCCCAGCCTGCGCGTCGCCGATCACCAGCAACCGCCGGGTGTCGGCATGGGCATAGCCATAGAGCGCGCTGCCGTCGGCCAGCTGTGCGAGATCGGCCGGGATGGAGGCGGTGGTGATGGCTTCACCCATGGCGATCCCCCTGCAGCAACCGAAGCAGGCGCTCGAGCTCAAACGGGCTGTCGTGGGCCTCACCAGCGGCTTTGATGCGCATGTGCCCCCAGCCGTCCTCGTGGATCTGCAGCAGCTGCTGCCCGTTGCCGGGTTGGCCGCCACTGCCGCGTTGCACCAGGGCCAGTTCAAGGATGGGGCCCCGCAGCTGCAGCCCATAGGCAAAGCGCTGTTGCTGCTCCAGGAGCTCCAGCAGCGCTTCCATCAGGGCTGCCAGCGTGGGCGAGAGCGGACCGGCCAGCGGTAGCTGATGGGGCCTGACAAGCAGGCTTTGCAGGCAGTGCTGCTGCCGGCGGGTTTCCAGGCGTTCAGGATTCAGGCAACTGCTGCGCCGCAGCTCCCGCAGTTCGCTGGGGATGGCCTGATCGCCGCAGTGGTACGCCAAGCGCCGGTAGTTCAGATCCTGGGGAACGTGATAAGCCGTGATCCGGAAGTGGGGATCGAGGTTCACCAGGCAGGAGATCGCCCCCTCAGCTGACTGGCTGGCATAGCGCTGGTTGGTGATGTCGTCGTCGTGCGAAAACCGGTCGTTGCTCCCTGGGTGGCGATGCCAAAGGCCA
>JAGYNF010000002.1 GCA_018400215.1 Cyanobium sp. M55B138
ATCGTCGAGCAGCTGCAGCAGGGCCTCGTTCCAACTGAAGGGCAGATCGGCGGGCAGCAGGGCCTCGCTCCAGCGCCAGTGGGCCTGGATCTCGGCCGGCGGCTCACTGATCAGATCGTGATGGTTGATGGGGGTGTCGTCGGCCAGGGCGCTGGCGGGCACCTCGGCGGCCACCTGGCCGTGCTGGAGCACCCGCACGATGTTGTCTTCCAGCACCCGGCCCACCACAGCGGCCTGCAGGCCCCAACGGGTGAAGCGCTCCATCAACGCCTGCTCGCGGCCGGGTTTCACCACGAACAGCATCCGCTCCTGGGATTCGCTGAGCAGGAACTCGTAGGCGGTCATGCCGGCCTCACGGGCGGGCACGCGGTCGAGATCGAGCTCGATGCCCAGGCCCCCCTTGGCGGCCATCTCCGAGCAGCTGCAGGTGAGGCCGGCGGCGCCCATGTCTTGCGCGGCCACCACATCACCGCTCTGAAAGGCCTCCAGGCAGGCCTCGATCAGGCCCTTCTCGAGGAAGGGATCGCCCACCTGCACGGCGGGGCGGTCATCGAGGGAGGCCTCGGTGAGCTCGGCGCTGGCAAAGCTGGCGCCACCCATGCCATCGCGGCCGGTGGTGCTGCCCACGTACACCACCGGATAGCCCACCCCCTCGGCGCCGGAGCAGACGATCTGCTCGGTTTCCATCAGCCCCAGGGCCATGGCGTTCACGAGCGGGTTGCCGGAGTAGCTGGCATCGAAGGCCACCTCACCGCCCACGGTGGGCACGCCCACGCAGTTGCCGTAGTGGGCGATGCCGGCCACCACCCCCTCCATCAGACCCACGTTGCGCTCGTCCTCCAGGGGCCCAAAGCGCAGGGCGTTGAGCAGGGCGATCGGCCGGGCGCCCATGGTGAAGATGTCGCGCAGGATGCCGCCCACGCCCGTGGCCGCCCCCTGGAACGGCTCCACGGCCGAGGGGTGGTTGTGGCTCTCGATCTTGAAGGCCAAGCGCTGGCCCTCGCCCAGATCCACCACGCCGGCGTTCTCGCCCGGACCCACCAGGATGCGGGGGCCGCTGGTGGGGAAGCCCTGCAGCAGGGGCCGCGAGTTGCGGTAGCAGCAGTGCTCCGACCACATCACCCCGAACATGCCCAGCTCAGCCCGGTTGGGGGCGCGGCCCAGACGGCGGCAGATCTCGTCGTAGTCGGCCTGGCTGAGGTTTTCCTTCTTCAGCGCCGCCGCGACGGCGTACTCAGGGGCTGCAACCACGGCCGGGCCTTCGGATCGCTCCAGTGTGGCTGAGCGCCTCAGACCCAGGGATCGTCCTGGCGCTCCTCCCCCTGCTCCGGCCCATCCCAACTGTCCTGATCCCAGGGCTCAGGTCCCGTCCAGTCGTCAGCATCCGGGGGGACCTCATCGGCGGGCAGCTCGGACTGCCAATCCGCCAGCCGCGATGCCGCCGCATCCCAGGGCGGCTCCTCCAACCAGCCCTCCAACCGCGATTCAAACCGCTCCCCCACCTGCTGCACCTGCTCGCGCCACTGGCGGGAACGGCGCCAAAACTCCTGGCGCACGCTGGCCCGTGCCATGGGGAGGTCATCCAGGCTGGCCAGGGCTGTGCAGACGCGACCCGGCTGTTGGTCGACGATGCGCTCAGGGGCCAGGCGCCAGCGGCTGCTGCCGGGCAAACGCGGATCACTGCGGCTCACCAGGTAATCGCCGATGCGGCCCGTGGCCAGGTCGAGGACCGCATCCACCACGGTGGCGATCGGCTGCTGCTGGCGATCCAGCAGGGCCGCATCGATCAAGGTCGGCAGACGCTCCACCGTCTCCTGGTCGGTCTCGGCGGGGTCCCCCTGCACCTGCACCTCCAGGTCGAGCAGGGCAGCGAGTTGGTCGAGACGCCACACCGCACGCCGGTTGCCAAACATCGACGGACGGCTCACCCAGCCCAGCACCCGATGCACCGGCGGATGCATCCACACCATCACCCCCTGGCCGTGCTCCAGCCCCTGATCGCAACGCACGCGACGCTTCAGCAAATCGCTGAGCAACAGCTGCTCGGGGAGGGCCAAGGCGGTCAGGCGCGGATCTGCACCGGCATCACCAGATAGGTGAAGTCGGCTTCATCGAGGGGGCGCAACACCACGGGGGTGGTGGGCCCATTGCAGTGGATCACCACCTGCTCCGACCCCATCACCTTGAGGCCATCGAGCAGGTAGCGCACGTTGAAGGCGATCTGGATCGGTTCACCCTGGATCTCGGCCGCCAGGGCCTCGGAACCACTGCCCACGTCCTGGGCATCGGCCTGCAGCTGCAACTGGCCGAGGCCGGCCTCCGTGCTCAGTTTCACCACGTTGTTGTGCTGGTCAGCGAGCACCGCCACCCGCTCCAGGGCCGACACCAGGGCCCGCCGATCCACGCTGATGCTGCGGTTGAAGCTGTCGGGAATGAGCTGGCCGTAGTTGGGGTAGGTGCCATCCAGGCTGCGGCTGGTGAGCACCTGGTCGGCCCAGAGAAACACCACCTGGCCGCGATCACAAAAGAGGCTGAGGGGCTCCTCAGACTGCCGACCGGAAAGCAGACGCTCCAGCTCCCGCAGGGAGCGGGCCGGCACCGTGACCGCAAAGGGTTCAGCCTCCTCCACCTCCAGGGCATTGCCGCGACCGGCATGGCGCAGCCGCAGCACCGCCAGACGGTGGCCATCGGTGGCCGCACATTCCAGAGCCTCACCGCCCAGGTTGAGGTGCACACCCGTGAGCAGTTGTTTGGCCTCATCACCACTGCTGGCGAACAGGGTGGCCCGCAGGCCCTTCACCAGGGCTTCCGCCTCCAGCCGAATCGGCTGGCCGGTCTGCACCAGGGGAAGATCGGGAAAATCCTCCGCTGGCATGCCCCGCATCTGGTAGGAGCCGGAAATGCTGGTGAGCTCCACCTGTTCGCCCGCCTCCGGACAGTGGAGGGTGATAGGGCTGTTGGCGGACAGGCGCGCCACGATTTCGCTGAACAGACGCGCCGGCAGGGTGATGGCTCCGCTGGCCTCCACCTGGGCGGGGATGCTGGTTTGGATGCCGAGGCTCAGGTCAAAGCCCGTGAGGCTGAGGCGCCCCGTGCCGGCATCGGCGGTGAGCAGCACATTCGCCAGAACCGGATGGGTGGGGCGTGCGGCCACCGCCCGACTCACCAGCTGAAGGCTGGCGTTGAGTTCCGACTGGGAGCAGACCAGCTTCATGGGGCGTGCTGCGGGGCCTGGGAAGGTCCGTACGGGCCCTCCACGCTTCCACAGGGTGGGCTAATCCGCAACATCGGTTCCCCGGCCCACCGCCATTCTTCCACTGTTTAAAAAGAAGTCTAGAAAATCAAATCAAACCCGTAGTCGTAGGGCCTGGGGGAAGTGGGGAAAATTGGCAAACCGCTTTTCATGCCAAGGTTTTTGCTGGCAGCAGGGCTGGGGACAAGCCTGGGCCAAATGGGGACTCGCGAGCCATTTCCGCCGATTCCCGGGCCTGGGGAAAACAACAGAGGCTCGCCTCTGGAATTTGACGCCGCCCATTCCCCAGGTTTGCTGGCGTTTTCCCAGCTGTTTCAGCAGACGGTTTGGCCGCTGGTTGGCAGCAAAAAACCCCCCGGCTGGGGGGTGGTTGCATCCGTGGGCAGGGGGGTTAGAA
Organism: Cyanobium sp. M55B138; assembly: GCA_018400215.1. Taxonomy (GTDB): domain Bacteria; phylum Cyanobacteriota; class Cyanobacteriia; order PCC-6307; family Cyanobiaceae; genus NIES-981. The sequence goes on from JAGYNF010000002.1 coordinate 3,651, forward strand.
GCCCATCACCTGGGCCACCTTGGCGGTGTCCGCCTCCAGGCCGGTATGGAACCGGGCTTCGTTGTGCTCGATGGCGGTGGTGGGGTCTTTGAGGCCATTGCCGGTGAGCACGCACACCACCGTGGCGCCGGTTGGAACCGTGTCTCGGCACTGGAGCAGCCCGGCCACGGAGGCGGCACTGGCGGGTTCACAAAACACCCCCTCGCCGCTGCCCAGCAGTTTGTAGGCCTCGATGATTTCGGCATCGGTCACGGCCATGAAGTCACCGTTGCTGTCCTGCCGCACCCGCAGGGCCTTCTCCCGATTCACCGGATTGCCAATGCGGATGGCGGTGGCAATGGTGTCGGGCTGTTCCACCGTGTGGCCCAGCACCAGGGGGGCTGAGCCGGCGGCCTGGAAGCCCAGCATCCGCGGCAGGCGGCGGCAGTGGCCGGCATCGCGGTATTCGTTGAAGCCCATCCAATAGGCGCTGATGTTGCCCGCATTGCCCACCGGGATGCACAGCCAATCGGGTGCCTCCCCGAGGGCATCCACCACCTCAAAGGCGGCGGTTTTCTGCCCCTGGAGCCGGTAGGGGTTCACCGAATTGACCAGGGTCACGGGATATTGATCAGCCACCTCGCGCACGATCGCCAAGGCCCGGTCGAAGTTGCCCTGCACGGCGATCACCTCGGCGCCGTAGAGCAAAGCCTGGGCCAGCTTGCCCTGGGCCACATAGCCATCGGGAATCAACACGAAGGCCCGCATGCCGCCCCGGCGGGCGTAGGCGGCGGCGGCGGCAGAGGTGTTGCCGGTGCTGGCGCAGATCACGGCTTCTGAGCCCGCTTCCTTGGCCTTGGAAATGGCCATGGTCATGCCCCGATCCTTGAAGGAGCCGGTGGGGTTGAGGCCGTCGTATTTGAGGAACACCTTCACCCCCCGCCCGATCCGCTCGGCGATCGTGGGGGCGGGGATCAGCGGCGTGGCCCCCTCGCGCAGGGTGATCACCGGGGTCTTCTCACTCACCGGCAGCCAGGATCGATAGGCCTCAATCAGGCCTGGCCAGTCCTGCAGGGTGGGCTTGGCGAAGCCAGGTCCCAAGCCCAGGCGCCGCAGGGTTTGGAGCAGGGGCAAGGGAACGGAGACTGTAGCTAGGGCGAATCTACGGCGCCGCCTGGGAGCTCTGCTGGGGGGCGTTGTTGTTGTTGCGCAGCCCGTCGAGGGGGGATTCGGAGAAGAACCGCACCAGTTCGGTCACGGAGCTGGCTTTTTCGATCACGGCCATCAGGGCTGGAATGTTCACCTCCAGCTCCTGGGTTGGATAGGCCTGCAGGAAGGACATTGCCGAGAGGGAGCCATCTCCGTTCACCACCCCCATCACCAGGGCCGAGCGCAGGGCAGGTACCCCCATCTCCGAGGCCTTGAGGGGATAGACCACCTGGGCCAGGCGATCCAGCACAGCTTCACCGATGCGGGTGTTGAGCAGTCGGCTCACCAGGGTGACCGGCAGGCTGATCGACTGGTTCAGCAGCTCCTGCATCTCAGTGGGGCTCTGCTCACTGAAGCGCAGCAGGTCTGACAGGAGCCCCCGGGCCTCTCCGGTTTCGGCCAGCCATTCCAGGTCGGCCACCGGGATGGAGCGGCGAAAGGCGCCGCTCACGAACACAAGGTTTTCAGCTGCCTGGGCATTTGGACTGCCGAAGCCGATGGCCAGGTTCAAACCCAGGCCCAGCACGACTGCGGGAAGCAAGGCCAGCAGGCGCCGGCGACGGGAGCGTCGATTCATGGGGAAACCGTAGATGGAACTCAGGCGCTGGCCACCGCCGGAAACGCTACCGCTGGCGGGCCTGGGGGCCGGTCTGAATTCACCAACACATCACGCAAGAGGCGCACGATGCTTCGTTCGGCAAGGCCCTTGGCCAGGTCGAAGCCCATCCGCCGCAGTTGGGGTTCCCCCAGCAGCCGGGGCAGGCGCCGCAGCAGCAGCTGGGGTTCAAAACCTGGCAGTGCCTGCAGGATGGCCAGCAGCTGGCGGATGGGTTCGAGCTCCAGCATCGGGTCCTTGGCCCGCTCCAGCCGCTGGTGGCGCAGGCCAGGGGGCTGCAGCTGGGTGGGCAGGCGTTTGCCGAGCCGCAGGGTTGTTTGCCAGGCCACGGAGTCCACCTGTTGCACCGCCGCATCCACCAACTGCTGGCGCAGCAGGCCGCCGTTGGCGGAGAAGAGAAAATCGAGCACCTGGTCGAGCAGGCTGTCGAGATCGAGTTGGCTGCCCATGGCCGCGCTGGCGATCAGGTTGTCCAGGCGCTGCCAGCGAAACACCTCGCCGTCGAACAGCATTTCTTTGAGGCTTTGGCGCAGGCTGGGATCGGGATCCTCCATCAACCGCCGGGCGAAGTAGGGATAGGCGGCACCGAGGATTTTGAAGTCGGAGTCCACGCTCAGGGCGATGCCCTCCAGCGTGACCAGGGAGCGGATGATCAGGGCGTAGTAGGGCGGAACCTGGAAGGGAAAGCGATACATCACGCCACTGAGATCGTCGGTGACGGCTTTGAAATCCATGCGGCTGACCCCCATCTCCAGGGCCTGGCCGAACACACTTTCAAAGGCTGGAACAATCGGCTCCAGATTCACATCCTCGGCGAGGAAGCCAAGGTTCACAAAGTCTTTTGAGAGCTTGCCGAAATTGCGGTTCACCAGGTGCACCACCGCCTGGATCAGGCCGGTGCGGCTCTCACGGCTCACCTCGCTCATCATGCCGAAATCCAGGTAGGCCAGGCGGCCATCCGGCAGGGCCAGCAGGTTGCCGGGGTGGGGATCGGCATGGAAAAAGCCATGCTCCAGCAGTTGCTGCAGGCTGCAGTTCACCCCCACAGTCACCAGCTCGTCGGGGTCGACGCCCATGGCGCGCACCGCCTCGAGGTTGGTGAGCTTCACCCCTTCGATCCATTCCATTGTGAGCACCCGGCGGCTGGTGGCCTCGTGGTAGATGCGGGGTACGGCGATGCGGGGGTTACCGGCGTGCAGCTTGGCGAAGGCCTCGGCGTTGCTGGCCTCATTGAAGTAATCCATCTCCTCGAACACCCGCTTGCCCAGCTCATCGATCAGGGCCACCAGGTCGGAGCGGATCAGACCCACGTTGCGGTTGAGCCAGGCGGCGATATTGCGCACGATGTAGAGATCGAGCGTGATCTGCTCGCGCAGACCGGGCCGCTGCACCTTCACGGCCACGGCCTGCCCCCCCTTGAGCACCCCTTTATGCACCTGGCCGAGGGAGGCGGCGGAGATGGGCTCCCGGTCCAACTGCTCGTAGATGGCCGTGATCGGCGCGCCCAGATCCTCCTCAATGCAGGCCATCGCCAGGGCCGAATCAAAGCCAGGCAGCTGATCCTGCAGTTGGGCCAGCTCCTCCAGCAGCACCGGCGGCACGATGTCGGGCCGGGTGGAGAGGGCCTGGCCAGCCTTGATGAAGGCCGGGCCGAGGGAGGCGACCAGATCGGCGGCCTCCCGGGCCCGGACCCGGGCGTGCTCGGGATCCTTGAGGCGCTGGGTGAGCCAGTCGATGCCCACCCCCAGCAGAAAGAGGCTGATTGGGATCAGGGTTTGCCACAGGCGCCGCAGTAGCCGCTGGGGGTGGCCGGCGTAGATCCGGGTGATGGTGGCCGGGTTGTACTCCAGCAGGCCGGCAGCCTCGATGAAATCACCCACGTCGTTGGAGGGCATCGCCGCGTTGGAGGCCTCAGCAAGCGTGCGATCCATGGCAGCCAATCGGGGAGGGGGGTGCGGTTGGGGGAACCGACACGTGTTCCCTTTTAAACGAAACGCACCCTCGCTACGGTTCCGGCGTACATCTGTTCCACTGGGGGACCGGCGTGCTCACCGGACTGCGCCTCGAGAACATCGCCCTGATTGAGCGGTTGCAGCTGGAGTTCAGCGCTGGTCTCACGGTGCTTACCGGCGAGACCGGAGCCGGCAAGTCGCTGCTGCTCGATGCCCTCGATGCCCTGCTCGGCGGTGCGGCCGCCACGGCGGGTCCGCGGCTGTTGCGCCAGGGCGCCGGCCGCGGCTTGATTGAAGCCACGTTCGGCCTGACGCCGCCGCTGCAGACGTGGCTGGAGCAGCAGCAGCTGGAGGCCGATGACGGCGAGGTGCTGCTCAGCCGCGAATGGCGGCTCACGGAGGGGCGGCTCAACAGCCGGCACCGGCTCAATGGCGTGGCGGTGAACCGGGCCCAGATCCTGGAGTTGCGGCCCCTGCTGCTGGATCTCACCGTGCAGGGTCAGACCCAGCAGTTGGCCCGGCCGGGGCAGCAGCGGCGCTGGCTCGACCGCTTCGGCGGTGAGGCGGTGCAGCAGTGCCTTGCGCCAGTGCCGTCAGCCCACCGCCACTGGAAGCAGGCTGCTGCCGCCCTGGAGGGGGCGCAGGCCAACTGGAGCCAACTGGAGCAGGAGCGGCAGTGGCAACAGCAGTTGCTGGAGGATCTGGAAGCAGCCCAGCTGGCCGATCCAGCGGAGCGGGCGCAGTTGGAGGTGGAAGAAAATCGCCTGGCCCACGGCGTGCGGCTGCAGGAGGGGGTGATGACCCTGTTGGGCCGGTTGGTGGAGGGAGCCGAGGGGGTTCCCTCGGTGCTCGATCACCTGGCGGCCTGTGAGGCGGAGCTGGCCCAGATGTTGGCGGTGGATTCCGCCGTGGCGGAGCTGGTGGCTCGCTGCAGCGATGGCCTGGCCCAGTTCCAGGATCTGGCCCGGGAGCTGGATCGTTATGGCGCCGCCCTGGAGAGCGATCCGGCCAGCCTTGCTGCCCTGCAAGAGCGAATCAGCCAACTCAAGGCGCTCGAGCGCCGCCACGGCAAGGACCTGGCCGACTTGATCGCCTGGCGGGATCAGCTGCGTCAGCAGCTGGCGCCCGGTGGTGGCGAGGCTTCGCTGCAGGCCCTGGCGGCGGCGGAGCTCTCGGCGCGGCGCCAGCGGGACCAGGCCAACGCCGCCCTGGGGGCCGCCCGCCAGACCGCCGCCCGCCAGCTGGAGCAGCAGTTGATGGAGGCGTTGCGGCCCATGGGGCTGGCCAATGTGCGCTTTGCCGTGGCGATTGACCCCACCAGCGCCAGTGAGGAGGGGGCCGATGCGGTGCAGTTTTTGTTCTCGGCCAACCCTGGCCAACCCCTGGCCCCCCTGGCGGAGGTGGCTTCCGGCGGTGAGATGAGCCGCTTTCTACTGGCGTTGAAAACCTGCCTGGCGGCGGCCGATCCCCATGTCACCTTGCTGTTTGATGAGATCGACAGCGGCGTGAGCGGCCGGGTGAGCGGTGCGATGGCGGTCCTGCTGCGCCGCCTGGCCGAGCAGCGCCAGGTGTTCTGCGTGACCCACCAGCCCCTGGTGGCCGCCGCGGCCGACCATCACCTGCTGGTGGCCAAGGACGTGCGCGATGGTCTCACCCACACGCGGGTGTCCCACCTGCGGGACACCCAGGCCCGCCAGGCCGAGCTGGCCGAGCTGGCCGGCGGCAACAGTGGCGAGGCCCGCAGCTACGCCGCCAGCCTGTTGGAGCAGGTTGGTCACTGAACCCGGGCCCCTGGCCTGCAAGTCCCCATAGAATTCACTGTTCCCGTGTCGGCTGGATGCCCCGCGCCCGCGCCCTCGCCCAGACCGTTCACGAAAAGGCTCTCGACCCCAGCCGCGCCCTGAGTGGCGGTTCCCTGGAGGATGTGATTCGGGTACGGGGCGCCCGCCAGCACAACCTCAAGAACGTCGACCTCACCATTCCCCGCAACCGGCTGGTGGTGTTCACCGGGGTGAGTGGCAGCGGCAAGAGCTCCCTGGCCTTCGACACGATTTTTGCCGAGGGTCAGCGCCGCTACGTGGAGAGCCTGTCGGCCTATGCCCGACAGTTTTTGGGCCAGGTGGACAAGCCCGATGTGGACGCGATCGAGGGGCTGTCGCCGGCGATTTCGATCGACCAGAAATCCACCAGCCACAATCCCCGCTCCACGGTGGGCACGGTCACCGAGATCCAGGACTACCTGCGCCTGCTGTTCGGCCGCGCCGGCGAGCCCCACTGCCCCCAGTGCGACCGTTCGATCCGGCCCCAGACCATCGATGAGATGGTGGACCAGATCCTGGCCCTGCCCGAGGGCACCCGCTACCAGCTGCTGGCACCGGTGGTGCGCGGCAAGAAGGGCACCCACGTGAAGCTGCTCTCCGGCCTGGTGGCGGAGGGTTTTGCCCGGGTGCGCATCAATGGCGAGGTGCGGGAGCTGGCCGACAACATCGAGCTCGACAAAAACCACGCCCACCACATCGAGGTGGTGGTGGATCGGCTGGTGGCCCGGGACGGCATCCAGGAGCGGCTCACCGATTCCCTGCGCACGGCCCTCAAGCGGGGCGATGGCCTGGCCCTGGTGGAGGTGGTGCCCAAGGCGGGTGAGGAGCTGCCGGAGGGCGTGGAGAAGGAACGGCTCTACTCCGAGAACTTCGCCTGTCCGGTGCACGGGGCGGTGATGGAGGAGCTCTCACCGCGGCTGTTCTCGTTCAACAGCCCCTACGGCGCCTGTCCCGATTGCCATGGCATCGGCCACCTGCGCCAATTCACGGCGGAGCGGGTGATCCCCGATCCAGGCCTGCCCGTGTATGCGGCCGTGGCGCCCTGGGCGGAGAAGGACAACTCCTACTACTTCTCCCTGCTCTATTCGGTGGGCGAGGCCTTCGGCTTTGAACTCAAGACCCCTTGGAACCAGCTCACGCCAGACCAGCGGCAGGTGCTGCTGCAGGGCTCCCAGGAGGCGATCGCCATCCAGGCGGACAGCCGCTACCGCAAGTCGGAGACCTATGTGAGGCCCTTTGAGGGGATCCTGCCGATCCTGGAGCGCCAACTGCGGGATGCCAGCGGCGAATCGGTGCGCCAGAAGCTGGAGAAGTATCTGGAGCTGGTGCCCTGTGCCAGCTGCCAGGGGCTACGGCTCAAGCCCGAAGCCCTGGCGGTGCGGGTGGGGCCCTTCTGCATCCATGAGCTCACCGGCAGCAGCGTGGGCGAGAGCTTGCGCCGCATTGAGCAGCTGATGGGGGTGGGGGCCCATGCGGGCGATGAACCCTTGCTGAGCCCCCGCCAGATCCAGATCGGCGATCTGGTGCTGCGGGAGATCCGCATGCGGCTGAAGTTTCTGCTGGATGTGGGGCTCGATTACCTCAGCCTCGATCGTCCTGCGATGACCCTCTCGGGTGGCGAGGCCCAGCGCATCCGGCTGGCCACCCAGATCGGTGCGGGCCTCACCGGTGTGCTGTACGTGCTGGATGAACCGAGCATCGGCCTGCACCAGCGCGACAACGACCGCCTGTTGGCGACCCTGATCAAGCTGCGGGACCTGGGCAACACCTTGATCGTGGTGGAGCACGACGAGGACACGATCCGTGCCGCCGACCACCTGGTGGATATCGGTCCTGGGGCTGGCGTACACGGCGGCCACATCGTTGCTGAGGGGAGCCTGGAGACCCTGCTGGCCGCTGAGGATTCCCTTACCGGCGCCTACCTGAGCGGCCGCCGGGCCATCCCCACGCCGGCGGAGCGGCGCAACAGCGGTGCGCGCCGGCTCACCCTGGTGGGCTGCGCCCGCAACAATCTCAGTGGGTTCGATGTGGAGTTTCCCCTGGGCCGGCTGGTGTGCGTGACCGGGGTGAGTGGCAGCGGCAAGAGCACCCTGGTGAACGAATTGCTCCACCCCGCCCTGGAGCACAAATTGGGATTGAAGGTGCCCTTCCCGGCGGGGGTGCAGGAGCTCAAGGGCATCAAGGCAATCGACAAGGTGATCGTGATTGACCAATCGCCGATCGGCCGCACGCCCCGCTCCAATCCGGCCACCTACACCGGGGCCTTTGATCCGATCCGCCAGGTGTTCGCCGCCACGGTGGAGGCCAAGGCCCGCGGCTACCAGGTGGGCCAGTTCAGTTTCAACGTGAAGGGGGGCCGCTGTGAGGCCTGCAGCGGCCAGGGGGTGAATGTGATCGAGATGAACTTCCTGCCCGATGTGTATGTGCAGTGCGACGTGTGCAAGGGCGCCCGCTACAACCGTGAAACCCTGCAGGTGAAGTACAAGGGCCACACCATTGCCGATGTGCTGGAGATGACGGTGGAGCAGGCGGCCGAGGTGTTCTCCGCCATTCCCCAGGCGGCCGACCGCCTGCGCACCCTGGTGGATGTGGGCTTGGGCTACGTGAAGTTGGGCCAGCCGGCACCCACCCTTTCCGGCGGTGAGGCCCAGCGGGTGAAGCTGGCCACCGAACTCGCCCGGCGCGCCACCGGCAAGACCCTCTATCTGATCGATGAGCCCACCACCGGCCTCAGCTTTTTCGATGTGCACAAGCTGATGGATGTGATGCAACGGCTGGTGGACAAGGGCAACTCGATCCTGGTGATCGAGCACAACCTCGATGTGATCCGCTGTGCCGACTGGATCATTGATCTGGGCCCAGAAGGGGGAGACAAGGGAGGGGAGATCGTGGCGTGTGGCACTCCCGAGGAGGTGGCCGAGCATCCCAGCAGTCACACGGGCAGGTATCTCAAGCAGGTGCTGAAGCAGCATCCGCCCGGGTCGCCACTACCGGTGGCGGTGTGCTGACAGGCACCACACTGCACCTGGTGCACTGTCCCTAGAATTGTCGTACTAGTTCAGCCCCTTGGGTCCGATGGGTTTGTCTGAGCTAGAACTCACGCCGCCCGCAGCGGATCAGCGGCCCCATCGCTTTGGTTCCTTGGTGCGGGCCCTGGCGGACAGCCTGGTGTTGGAGCCCGTCGCGGAGCCGGAACCGGGCCCGTTTGTGTATACGGCCGCCATCCACACCACAGCCGATCTGGTGAGTTCCCTGGCGGGGATCACCTGTCTGGCCCGGGAGCTCGGTTTCACCCGCCATCCGCAGACTTGCTACGCCGAGACCGGCCACTGTGCCAGCTGGCATGTCCAGCACGTGGAATGGCCCCTCTCCCTCACCGTGGATTGCCACCCGCTGCGCCAGACCGTGGCCATTGCTGTGAGTGGCCTGGATGCGGAGCTCACCTACAACGGCTTTCTTCAGGTGGAAGCCAGCCTGTTCGGTGCCTGCTGAGTTGGTTGTAGGAAGTCTTGCCGGTGCGTCATTCTGACTGGAACTGGCCCAAGCTCCGTGGTAGTGCTTCGCTTGCTTTCAGGCCTTGCTGTTCTGCCCCTAGCGCTGGGTGCCCTACCCGCACGGGCCATTGATCAGGTGGTGTTGGAGCTCCCTCTGCTGGAGTTGGGTTTCACCGTGAGTCTGCGCGAGTTGGAGAATCCCCAGACCCTCCGGCAGGGCCAGAGTGATCTGGCGGAGCTGGATCGGGCCAGCGATGGTGCCGTGGGCCGCCAGCTCAAGAACATCCTCAACACGCCGTTGCCCCTCCAGACCGGCGCGGTGCTTGATCAGGTGGTGGGCACGCCGCTGTTGGAGCAGGTGCTGTTGGCGGTCACCACCCTCGGCCGTGTGGATGCCTTGCCCCAGGACCTCAGTGGCGCCGATCTCAGCAGGGCCGTGGCCGAGGCCAGCGCCGCCGGCGAGCTCACCTTGCTCTCGTTCCTGCGGGCCCTGCCTGGTGAATCGGTGACGGTGGATCTGCCCCAAGCCGCGGGGGCCCTGCAACGCATGATGGGCCAGCGGCGCCAGGCCGAGGCCCTGCTGGAGACGGCGTCAGCGGTGCCGGTCTCGGCGCAGTTGCTCCAACCCGGCGCGTTCTCGGTGCGGCGCAGTGAGATGGGGGTGCCGGCGGCCCATCGTGCTGAGCCCCTGGAGGTGGTGGTGATCGAGCCGGAGCGGCAGGACCGCGACCGGGTGGTGGTGATCTCCCATGGACTCTGGGACAGTCCGGACAGTTTTGAAGGCTGGGCCAGCCATCTGGCCAGCCATGGCTACAGGGTGCTGCTGCCCCGGCACCCCGGCAGTGACAGCAGCCAGCAGAAGGCGATGCTCTCGGGCAAGCTGCCGCCGCCAACCCCCGATGAGTTGCGCTACCGCCCCCTCGATGTGACCGCCGTGATCGATGCGGCTGGCGTGACGGAGGTGGTGGTGATTGGCCACTCCTGGGGTGCCACCACGGCCCTGCAGTTGGCTGGCAGCCAACCCAGCAGCAACCGCCTGCGGCAGCGATGCCTGGATCTCAACGATCCCGAGCGCAACCTCAGTTGGGTGTTGCAGTGCAGTTTTCTCGAGGCCGCCGATCGCGCCGGCCTGGCCGACCCCCGGGTACGGGCGGTGGTGGCCGTGAGTCCACCAATGAGTTTGCTGTTTGACTACGGAGCCGCCCAGACCATGCAGGCCCGGGCCCTGATGGTGACCGGCAGCCGCGACTGGGTGGTGAGCCCCGATCCGGAAGCCTTGACCCCCACGGTGGCGGCCCGCACCCAGGGCCATCAGTTGGTGCTGGTGGATGGGGGCGACCACTTCAACCTGCGTGCCCCCGCCGGTGGGGATGGGGGGGTGTTGCGGTCCCTGTTGCTGGCCTGGACCGATGCCGCCTTTGCCGCCGGCGTCCAGGCGGCACCGGCGCTGGACGCACCGCCCTTGCTGCCCCCCTCCGGTTGGGGCAACGACCAGATGTCCCTGGTGCTGGTGCCCTGAATGTTCGCTTTCGTGTATCCGGACGCGCACGGTTCTACCGCAGGTCCGGATCGCGGCTAAACAAGAACCCAACTGCCCTCGCTGTTGACGTTCCTGCTGCGATCCCCAACTGCGATGGAAGGTCTCTACGTTCTGCATCTGCATTTGCACGGGCTGTTCCGATCCCGTGACCTGGAACTGGGGCGTGATGCCGACACCGGTGGCCAGACCACCTATGTGCTCGAGTTGACCAGGGCCCTGGCGGCCCGTCCTGAAGTGGGGCAGGTGGAGGTGGTGACCCGCCTGATCCGGGATCGGCGCGTGGCGCCGGACTATGGCCGCCCCACCGAGGTGATCTGCCCTGGTGCCACGATCCAGCGCCTGCCCTTCGGGCCGGCCCGCTACCTGCGCAAGGAGCTGCTCTGGCCCCATCTCGATGAGCTGGCCGATGCCCTCAGCGAACGGCTGTTGGCCCAGCCGCGGTTGCCGGATTGGATCCATGCCCACTACGCCGATGCCGGCTATGTGGGCGCGCTGCTGCGGCGTCGGCTGGGCATACCGCTGGTCTTCACAGGCCACTCCCTCGGTCGGGAGAAGCGGCGCCGGCTGCTGGCTGCCGGCCTGGATGCCGCCCAGATCGACAGCCAGTACTCCATGGCCCAGCGCATCGACGCCGAGGAGTTGGCCCTGGCCCACGCCAGTTTGGTGGTGACCAGCACCCCCCAGGAGCGCGACCAGCAATACAGCCGATACGGCCGCTTCCGCCACGACCTGGCCCGGGTGATTCCGCCCGGTGTTGACAGTCGCCAGTTTTTCCCGCCCCAGGCCGGCATGCAGGAACCGGCCATCGAGGCCCTGATGGCCCCCTTCCTGCGGGATCCGGCCAAGCCGCCGGTGCTGGCCATCTGCCGCGCGGACCATCGCAAGAACATCCCGGCCCTGGTGGAGGTGTTCGGTCGCTCAGCAAACCTGCGCCACAACCACAACCTGGTGCTGGTGCTGGGCTGTCGGGATGATCCGCGCGAGTTGGAGAAAACCCAGCGCGAGGTGTTCCACCAGGTGTTTGAGCTGGTGGATCGCTTTGATCTCTATGGCCAGATTGCCTACCCCAAGCAGCACCGCCGCCAGCAGATTCCGGAGATCTACCGCTGGGCCGCCCGGCTGGGCGGGGTGTTTGTGAATCCCGCCCTCACCGAACCCTTTGGGCTCACCCTGTTGGAGGCGGCGGCCTGTGGGCTGCCGGTGGTCGCCACCGATGACGGTGGCCCCCAGGACATCCTGGGCCGCTGCCACAACGGTCTGCTGGTGGATGTGTCTGATCTCGATGCCCTGCAAAAGGGCTTGGAGGATGCCCTGGCCCAGCCCGAGCGCTGGCGGCGCTGGCGCGACAACGGCGTTGAAGCGGTGAGCCGCCACTTCAGTTGGGATGCCCATGGCACCCACTACCTGGGGGAGGCCCTGGCTGAATCGCGGCTGGCCGCCAGCCAACGCCAGGCCCTGTGGTTTCAGCGTCCCAATGCGGCGGTGGCCGGCGGTTCCGATGTCTCCGACCAGCCCCAGCGCCTGCTGTTGCTCGATCTCGATGCCAGCCTGGCCACGCCTGATGGCGTCAGCCTGGCGGAACTGCGCCGCCGGTTGGCGGCAGATCGGCAACTGGCCATTGGTGTGGTGTCCGGGCGGGGCTTTCGCTCAGCCCGCCATCGCTACGGCGAACTGCACCTACCCGATCCCCGGCTCTGGATCAGCAGGGCCGGCACCGAAATTCACTACAGCAGCCCCCAGGGGGATTGGCAGGATCTGAACTGGCAGAACCACATCGCCCGCCACTGGGATCGGGGGGCGGTGGAGGCGGCCATGGCCGAGCTGGAGCCGCGCCTGCGCCGTCAGGAGTCGGCGGACCAGGGGAACTTCAAGGTGAGCTACCTGCTCACCGAGCCCGACCAGGGCATCCTGCCCCTGGTGCGCCAGACCCTGCGCAGCCACCGGCTGATGGCCCGGCCGCACCTGTTCCACCATTGGTTTCTGGATGTGCTGCCGCTCACGGCCTCCAAGAGCGAAGCCCTGCACTACGTGGCCCTGCGCTGGCAGCTGCCGATGGCATCCATTCTGGTGGAAGCGAGCCAGCAGGGGGATGGTGAGTTGTTGCGGGGCCTCTCGCTGGGGGTGGTGCCAGAGGACCACGATCCGGCGCTGGAGGGTCTGCGGGGCCATCGGCGCGTGTTCTTCTCCAATCGGCCCCAGGCTTGGGGTCTGCTCGACGGCCTCGATCACCACCGCTTCCTGCGGCGTTCGAGCGTGGCCTGATGCGGTTTAGTTGCTGGCGTGCTCAGCCCCGAAGTGGGGATTGATGTCAGGCATCCAGTAGCTCAGATCGTCGTGCCAGTACAGGCGACCAGGCAGTTGGCTGGCCTGCAGTTCGGTGGTGGCCATGGCGGTGAGCAGCTGGCCCATCTCCACCGGGGAGAGGTCGGTGTCGATGTCCTCCCCGGCGATCTGCAGCAGTTCGGGCAGCTGCGCCAGGGTGGCGGGGTGGATCAGCTTGGCAAACACCCTCTGCAGCACCAGCCGCTGGCGCTCCATGCGCCCCAGATCGCCCATCTCGTCGTTGCGGAAGCGCAGGAAACCGGCCAGCTCCTCCCCACGCAACAGCTGGCGACCGGGATAGAGATCGATGTAGAGATCCTGGGCGTAGTCCACGTAATACATCCGCCTGGGCACATCCACCTCCACGCCACCGAGGGCATCGGCGATGCGGCGCACGGCCCGCAGGTTCACTTTGAGGTGGCGCTTGATCGGGGCATCGAGCAGGTCACTCAATTCATCCTTGGCGGTGTCCAGTCCGCCATAGGCGTAGAGCGCGTTGGCCTTCAGCACTCCATACCGCTGGGATTCGACAAAGGTGTCGCGGGGCACCTGCAGCAGGGTGGTGGCACCGTTGTTCACCGCCACGGTGAAGATCACATCGGTGTTGTCCCCCACCTTGTCGACTCCCATGACCAGGACCTGCTTCCGGCCGATTCCAGCGAGGGGAGACGTCAGCTCAGCCAACGGGCCCATGCTCCTCTGCAGGGCCGCCAGGCTGCCGCCTACCAGGGCGGGCAGGGGGCCGGTGAGCCCGTAGCCCAGGCCGAGGCCCAGTACAAAGGTGGCCAGGGGATTGGGGCGCCCTCCCCGCGCCCGCCCCGCTGCTGGGGGTTGGGCGGCGGTCGGGCTGGCAGTGGCAGTGGCGTTAGCGCGGCGGATTGATCCTGTGGCGCCGGCCCGGGTGCGCCTGCGATTGCGGGGGGGAAGGGGCTGGGCCTGGCTCATGGTGCGTCCTGATGGGCGCACCTTAAGGGCCGCAGCTGGTCTGCACCAGGGGTCAGCGCGCCACGACCTTGACCTGGGCAGCGGCCCTGTCGGCCCTGGCCCTGGCCTCCGTTTCGCTGCTGCCCCGGGCCAGGGCCACCCCCATGCGGCGCCGGGGTCTGGCGTCGGGTTTGCCGAACAGCAGCAGCTGGGTGTCGTGCTCGGCCAGGGCTGCGGCGACCCCCCGGTAGGCCACCGGCGCCCCGCTGCTGTCGGCCAGGATCACCCGGCTGGCGGCCGGGCCCAGGCTGCGGATTTCCGGGATCGGCAACCCCAGCACGGCCCGCAGGTGCAGCTCAAATTCATTCAGGTTTTGGCCCATCAGGGTGACCAGGCCCGTGTCGTGGGGGCGCGGCGATAGCTCGGAGAACACCACCTGCTCGGCCCCAGGGGTACCGCAGAGAAAAAACTCCACGCCAAACAGGCCCGCACCGCCCAGGTTGTCGGTGACGGCGCGGGCCATCGCCTCGGCCTGCGCCAGGGCGGCGGCCGGCAGGGCGGCGGGCTGCCAGCTGCACTGGTAATCGCCCCGCTCCTGGATGTGGCCGATCGGCGGGCAGAACAGCGTGGGCCCATCCCACTGCTTCACGGTGAGCAGGGTGATCTCCAGCTCAAACTGCAGGAATTCCTCCACGATCACCCGGGCACCGGCGCCGCGGGCACCGGCCAGGGCCGCCTCCCAGGCCGCGGCGATGCCCTCGGGTCCCCGCACCACGCTCTGGCCCTTGCCTGAAGAGCTCATCACCGGCTTCACCACCACCGGCCAGCCCAGGGGCGCGGCCGCGGCCGCCAGCTCCGCGGCACTCTCGGCGTAGGCGAAGCGGGCGGTGCGCAGGCCCAGCTCGCTGGCGGCCAGGTCGCGAATCCGGTCGCGGTTCATGGTGACCGCCGTGGCCCGGGCGGTGGGGATCACGGTGGTGCCCTCGGCCTCCAGCTCCGCCAGGGCATCCACCGCCAGGGCCTCGATCTCGGGGATCACCAGGTCGGGTCGGTGGCGGCGCACCACGGCCTTGAGCGCGTCGCCATCGGCCATGGCGACCACCTCGGCCAGGTCGGCCACCTGCATGGCGGGGGCACCGGCGTAGCGGTCCACGGCGATCACCCTGCAGCCGAGCCGCTGGGCGGCGATCGCCACTTCCTTGCCCAACTCGCCGCTGCCGAGCAACATCAAGGTGGGGGAAAAGGACGAGGACATGGCCGCGGAGGGAGGCACTGCCGATCCTGCCCCAGGCCGCGGCTCCTGCTAGAGAGGGCGGCAATGGATGGCGTGTGGCATGGCGGGGCAAGGGTTGGTTGGCCCACTGGGCTTCAGTACGGCCAGCGACGCCGCCGATGGCCTGCTGTTCGGCTGGGATATCACCACCCTGCAGAACAGCGCCCTGATCTATCTCGGCCTCTCCTCGTTGGCGTTTGTGGTGGTGTGGGTCGTGGGCTATCTGCGCAGGGGTTAGGGCTCCTGCAGCAGGGTGAGCTGGCGCACCGGCGGCTCCTCGCTCACAAATCCGTAGGCGTCAAACACGGCCGGATCCGGGTGGGTGATCCGCTGTTCCCGGTGCTGGCGCTCCAGCCGGAAGCCCCCATCGGCCATGCGGCGCATCAGGCCTGCGGCCTCTTCAAAGCGGGCGGCCATGGCCTCCAGGCTGGCGCAGTCGGCGGTGAGGCCGGTTTCCCTCCAGGTGAAGTAGGCCATCGGCACATGGGCAGGGGATGGGGGTGAGGCTGGCAGGGGTCAGGGCAGGAGCACCAGGCCCAACAGCACCAGCCCCAGGCTGACAGACCAGAAGCGCAGCACAACCTGCTGCTCCGGCAGACCGCCCAGTTCGATGTGATGGTGCAGCGGTGCCATGCGGAACAGGCGGCGCCCCTGGCCGGTGGCCGGGTTCTTGGTGGCCTTGAACACCCACACCTGCAGGATCACCGAAACCGATTCGGCCAGGAACACCCCCCCCATCAGCAGCAGCGGCCAGAGGCTGTTGGAGAGCAGCGCCACTGCCGTGAGGGCCGCCCCCATCGCCAGCGAGCCGGTGTCGCCCATGAACAGCCGGGCCGGATGGCGGTTGTGGGCCAGAAAGCCCAGCCAGCAGCCCGCCATGGCGGTGCAGAAGGCCGCCAGGGCGGGGTCGCCGCCGTTGCCCCGCAGCATCAGTTGCAGCCCCAGGCCGGTGAACACGATGGCGCCGCAGCCGGCCGCCAGGCCATCGAGGCCATCGGTGAGGTTGGTGGCGTTGCTCTCGGCCAGAAACACAAACAGCCCCAGGGGCCAGATCAGCAGCCCGAGAGGCAGCACCCAGCCCAGGGGCAGGGCCACATCGCCAGGATTGGCGCCCCCCAGCCATTGGCCCTGGGCGGCCCAAACCAGAAACAGCAGGGCGCCGCCGGCCTGCAGCAGCAACTTGCCGCGGGGCGTCAGGCCCGTGTTGGTGCCGCGGGTGAGGCTGCGCCAGTCGTCCACCGCGCCCACCGCCAGGTAGGCCAGGGTCACCGCGGCGATGGCCAGCAGGCGCGGGTCACCCGGGCTGATCAGGCCCCCCACGATCACCCCCACCGGCACCACCAGCAGCCCCCCCATGGTGGGGGTTCCCGCCTTGCTCTGGTGCGCCTGGGGCCCTTCTTCGCGGATCACCTGCCCCAGCTTGAGGGCCCGCAGCCGCGGCGCCCCCCAGGCGGTCACAGCCCAGCTCACCAGGGCCGCCACCAGCAGGGGCAGGCTGAGCATCGAATTGGCCACCAGGGCATCGCTGGCCAGGCAGGCCGCCAACAGCAGCAACGCCAGCAGCACCGAGGCGGTGCGAGGGGAAAGCGACGGGAGAATCACCGGCGGCGACGGAGGTGGGCCCAGTCTCCCCGACGCCGGCTTGCGGACCTCAGTCCTCCCAGTTTTCGTCCTGCTGCTCGTCGGCCGGGTTGAAATCCTCCTTCTCGCCCATCAGGGCCGACAGCTCCTCCTCTTCCACCGTGCTCACATCGGTGGCCGCATTTTCCTCATCGGCCACCAGTCGGCCGCTGGACTCGAGCCAGCTGAGCAGATCCGGCTCATCGCGCAGGGGCAGCACCGGGGCGGGTTCTTGGCGGTCGTAGCGCGTCAGCGAAGGATTGACGCTGTCCAGGCGGGCGAGGCTGGTGGTAGAGAGCTTGCTCATGCGATCCGGCGTCCGTCAGGCTGGAGTCAGGTTGGCCCATGCTTGGGACAACCTTGCCAATCAATCAGCATAGCCGGCGATGCCCATTACCCCTCCAGACCCTGGCCTCCCCTGCCCTGCGGACCCCTCCGGCTCCGCAGCGGTGTGGTCGCTGTTGCGGGTCTGGGCCCTGGCGCTCGCCCTCAGCACCGCCCTGGTGGCCGCTGGTGAGCGTTGGCCCCAGCCCCTCACGCCGGATGGGCGCTGGGTGTGGGCTCTGGTGCTGGGGCTGCCCTTGCTGATGGGGCTGTGGCTGTGGAGCCGCTGGGGCTCCGCTCGGGGGGCTGGCAACCCCGACAGGGGAGAATCGGTGAACTGAGCGCTGGGAGTGCATTGATGGGTCGGGCGAAGAGGGCTGTTCTCGCCTATTCCGGTGGGGTGGACACCAGCGTCTGCATCCCTTACCTGAAGCAGGAGTGGGGTGTGGAGGAGGTGATCACCTTCGCCGCCGATCTGGGCCAGGGTGACGAGCTCGAGCCCATCCGCCAGAAGGCGCTCGACTCGGGGGCCATCCAGTCGATCGTGGGCGACCTGATCGAGCCCTTCATCCGTGACTTCGCCTTCCCGGCGATTCGTGCTAACGCCCTCTACCAGGGCCGCTATCCCCTCTCCACCGCCCTGGCCCGGCCCCTGATCGCCCGCCGCCTGGTGGAGATCGCCCGGGAGGTGGGCGCCGATGCCGTGGCCCATGGCTGCACCGGCAAGGGCAACGACCAGGTGCGTTTTGATGTGGCCATCGGCGCCCTCGCCCCCGACCTCAAGGTGCTCACCCCGGCGCGGGAGTGGGGCATGAGCCGGGAGGAAACCATTGCCTACGGCGAGCGCTGTGGCATCCCCTCGCCGGTGAGCAAACAATCGCCCTATTCGATCGACCTCAACCTGTTGGGTCGCTCGATCGAGGCCGGCCCCCTGGAGGATCCCAACGTGGAGCCCCCCGAGGAGGTGTTCGCCCTCACCGTGAGCATCGATGCCGCGCCGCACCAGGCCGAAGTGGTGGAGATCGGCTTCGAGCAGGGCAATCCGGTGAGCCTCAATGGCGTGCGCCTCGATCCGGTGAGCCTGGTGCGCCAGGCCAACGCCCTGGCCGGCAGCCATGGTTTCGGTCGGCTCGACATGGTCGAAGACCGGGTGGTGGGCATCAAGAGCCGGGAGATCTACGAGACCCCGGGGCTGCTGCTGTTGATCAGGGCCCACCAGGAGCTGGAGAGCCTCACCCTGGCGGCCGACGTGCTGCGCAGCAAGCGCCAGCTGGAGCAGCAGTGGGCTGACCTGGTGTATCAGGGCCTGTGGTTTGGTCCGCTCAAGGACGCCATCGACGGCTTCATCGAGCGCACCCAGACGGTGGTGAACGGCACGGTGCGGATCAAGTTGCATAAGGGCAACGCCACCGTGGTGGGCCGCAGCAGTGCCAGCAACAGCCTCTACGTGCCGAACATGGCCACCTACGACGCCGGCGACCAGTTCGACCACCGCGCCGCCGAGGGCTTCATCTACGTGTGGGGCCTGCCGACCCGGCTGTGGGCGGCCAGTCAGCGGCAGCCCTAGCTGCCGGCAGCTAGGGCTGGAGTGCTGGGTTGCAGTTCCAGCAGGTGTTGGCGCAGGTTCTCGGTCTCGCCGACCAGGCGCTGACGCTCGGCCAGGAGCGGATCCATTCGGCTGGCAAAACGGCTCTCAAAGATCTCGGGGAGCTGGTCGAGGAGGGCCCGCATCGCCTCCAGCTCCTCCCGGGTTGCTGCCAGTTCCCGCTGGAGAGAATCCCGCTGCCCTGCCATCGGGGTCGCGTCCGGAGAGAGACCGGAGAGATTTTCGGGACCCTACGCCCACCCCCCGGCGGAAGCAAGCTTGCGGGGGCTGGCGCGCGGTGATTTCAGACCGTGGCGGGTTCGGCGGCAGCGGGTTCAGCTGCGCCGGTGGCAACGCTGCGGGGGGCCGGCAGGGGGCCGTCCTGCTTGACGGTGAGGTAGCGGATCACATCCTCGGAGAGGCGCATGGCCCGCTCCAGGGGGGACACCTGCTGGCCGTCGCCGTTGTGGCTGAGCTGCACGTAGATGCCCTCGCGGTGCTTGGCGATGGTGTAGGCCAGGCGACGCTTGCCCCGCATCTGGCAATCGAGCACCTCGCCACCGGCCTCGAGCACGATGTCGCGGTACTTGGCCACGTGGGTTTCCACCTCTTCCTCCGGAATGTCCGGCCGAAGGATGTACATGGTTTCGTAATAGGGCTGCGTCATGGTCGCCTGTCTGGGGAAGCCGCTGAGCGGCAGAAAGTGAGGGCGTTGGCCAACGGGCGGTAGGTGCCCACCAGCGACGGATTGGCCAACCTATCGCAGCAGGGGGATTAGTTCAGCTGCATGCGCACGGCCTGGGAGAGGCTGGGCACGTCGGCCTCCTGGCCGCGCAGGCTCTGCACCACGCCGAAGCTCACCAGCAGCAGCACGGCCAGGAACACCGTGTTGCTCAGGGTGCGCAGGGCGAAGCCAATCCCCAGCGGTGCCAGCAGCACGCTGAAGGCCAGGGATACCAGGATCAGCAGGATGTCGACCAGGATGGCCTGGAGCACGTTGAAGCGGATCAGGTAGGGCACCCGGGCGTTGCGCACCACCGCCAGAAACAGCACCAGGAACAGCACAAAGCCCCCGAAGGGCACGGCCTGTTGCAGCAGCAGCAGCGGCAGGGCCGGCAGGCTCAGCCACTGCAGGGCTGGGAACAGGCCAAACAGGCTCTGGCCGAAGGGCAGCGCATCGCTCCAGGGCAGCAGATAGGCGAGGGCGGCCAGCAGGCGCTGCCAGATCGGGGGGCCTTGCATGGGTGCCGTGCGGTGCGGTGGATTCGAGCCCAACGCTAGTCAGCCCTCGGCAGCCAGCCCCAGGGCCTGCAGGGCGGCGCTGCGCATGGCCGCCACGGGCACCTCCGCCAGGCCGGTCCACAGCCGCAGGGCCGCTGCGCCCTGTTGCACCAGCATCTCCAAACCATCCAGGCTGCGGCAGCCCCGGGCGCTGGCGGCCCGCAGCAGGGCGGTGGGCCTGGGGGTGTAAATGAGGTCATAGACCGTGGCGCCCGGCTGCAGGCTCGCCAGTTGGGCCGGGCTGAGGGGGCAGCCCTCGGCGGCGCTGGGATCGAGGGCCGAGGCCATGCCCACCGGAGTGGTGTTCACCACCAGATCGGCCCGCTCGAGTGCCGCGTCCAACTCCCCCCAGGCCAGGGAGTGGATCTGGGGGCTCCAGCTGGCGCAACTGCTGTTGAAGGCCTGCAGGGCTTCGGGCCGGCGCGCGGCCACGTGGATGGTCCCGATGCCCAGCTCCACCAGGGCGGCCACCACGGCGCGGGCACTGCCACCACAGCCCAGCACCACGGCCCGCCGCTGTTGCCAGGTGCCGGCTCCCTCCCCCTGCAGGGGGGCGAGAAAGCCCTCCACGTCGGTGTTGCAGCCCAGCCAGCTGCCATCCGGCCGCGGCACCAGCGTGTTCACGGCCCCCAGCCGCTGGGCCAGGGGTGTGTGCTCGGCGCAGAGGCGGGCCACCGCCTGCTTGTGGGGGATCGTGACGTTCAGGCCGCGGCAGCCCATGGCCGCCAGGGCGCCCACCACCGTTTCCAGCTGGCCGCTGGGGGCGGGCAGGGCCAGGTAGACCCAATCCAGCCCCAGGGCCGCCAGGGCGGCGTTGTGCATCGCCGGCGAGAGCGAATGGCGCACCGGATCACCCAGCACACCCACCAGGGCGGTGTGGCCGGAGATGGGCTGAACCATGGCTCAGGGGCGGCAGCAGGGCCGAACCGTAGGTCCGGGTTCGGCCGGGTTCGGGAACCACACCTCGCCCGGAACCGGCCCCACTGAAGAGGATGCACGCAGAGACATTTCATTCACCTTAAGGAGGTGGGAACCCATGGGCAAGGTTGTTGGCATTGACCTCGGCACCACGAACAGCTGTGTGGCCGTGATGGAGGGTGGCAAGCCCACGGTGATCGCCAACGCCGAAGGGTTTCGCACCACGCCTTCGGTGGTGGCCTACACCAAGAACCAGGACCAGCTGGTGGGCCAGATCGCCAAGCGCCAGGCGGTGATGAACCCTGAGAACACCTTTTATTCGGTGAAGCGCTTCATCGGCCGCCGCGTCGACGAAGTGAATGAGGAATCGAAGGAGGTGAGCTACGGCGTGGAGAAGGCCGGCTCCAACGTGAAGGTGAAGTGCCCGGTGCTCAGCAAGCAGTTCGCCCCGGAGGAGGTGAGTGCCCAGGTGCTGCGCAAGCTGGCCGAAGACGCCGGCAAGTATCTGGGTGAAACGGTGACCCAGGCGGTGATCACCGTGCCCGCCTATTTCAACGACTCCCAGCGCCAGGCCACCAAGGACGCCGGCAAGATCGCCGGCCTCGAGGTGCTGCGGATCATCAACGAGCCCACGGCGGCGGCCCTCGCCTACGGCCTCGACAAGAAGAGCAACGAGCGCATCCTGGTGTTCGACCTGGGCGGCGGCACCTTCGACGTGTCGGTGCTCGAGGTGGGCGACGGGGTGTTTGAGGTGCTCTCCACCTCCGGTGACACCCACCTGGGTGGCGACGACTTCGACAAGGTGATCGTGGATCACCTGGCCGGCACCTTCAAGGCCAACGAGGGCATCGACCTGCGTCAGGACAAGCAGGCCCTGCAGCGCCTCACCGAGGCCGCTGAGAAGGCCAAGATCGAGCTCTCCAGCGCCACCCAGAGCGAGATCAACCTGCCCTTCATCACGGCCACGCCCGAGGGTCCCAAGCACCTCGACCTCACCCTCACCCGGGCCAAGTTCGAGGAGCTGGCCTCCAAGCTGATCGACCGCTGCCGGGTGCCAGTGGAGCAGGCGCTCAAGGACGCCAAGCTGGCCTCCGCCGAACTCGACGAGGTGGTGATGGTGGGGGGCTCCACCCGGATTCCGGCGGTGCTGGAGCTGGTGAAGCGCGTTACCGGCAAGGATCCCAACCAAACCGTGAATCCCGACGAGGTGGTGGCGGTGGGTGCCGCCATTCAGGGGGGCGTGCTGGCCGGTGAGGTGAAGGACATCCTGCTGCTCGATGTCACGCCGCTGTCGCTTGGCGTGGAGACCCTGGGTGGGGTGATGACCAAGATGATCCCCCGCAACACCACCATCCCCACCAAAAAGTCGGAGACCTACTCCACCGCGGTGGATGGCCAGACCAACGTGGAGATCCACGTGCTGCAGGGTGAGCGCGAGATGGCTGGCGATAACAAGTCGCTCGGAACCTTCCGCCTCGATGGCATCCCCCCCGCCCCCCGCGGCGTCCCCCAGATCGAAGTGACTTTCGACATCGACGCCAACGGCATCCTCAGCGTGACCGCCAAGGACAAGGGCAGCGGCAAGGAGCAGAGCATCTCGATCACGGGGGCCTCCACCCTCAGCGACAACGAGGTGGACAAAATGGTGAAGGACGCCGAGTCCAATGCCGCCGCCGACAAGGAGAAGCGCGAGCGCATCGACCTCAAGAACCAGGCCGAAACCCTGGTGTATCAGGCCGAGAAGCAGCTCGGTGAACTGGGCGACAAGGTGGGCGCCGAGGACAAGGCCAAGGTGGAGGCCTCCGCTGCCAAGCTCAAGGAGGCGATGGCCAAGGACGACTTCGACACGATGAAGTCGGAACTTGAAATCCTGCAACAGGCCCTCTATGCCGCCGGTGCCGCTGTGTACCAGCAGGCCGCCGGTGCCGAGGCCGCGGGCGCCGATGCGGGTAGCTCCGCCGGCAGTGATGACGTGATCGATGCCGAATTCACCGAGAGCAAGTGACGCCCTGACCTTGCCCCCCCTTCAGGGGGGCTTTTTTGTGTGATCAGCGGCCGGCTTCGATCTGGGCGCAGGCCCATTCGGCGCTGGCTGGCGCCAGCAGCACGCCATTGCGGTAGTGACCGCTCACCACCAGCAGCCCAGGCTCCAGCTGCTCCAGCACGGGGGCTGGCCGGCCCACGGGCCGGCAGCGCTCCCCCTGCCAGTGGCGCACCAGTCGGGCCTGGTGCAGCCAGCCCAGCTCGGGGGTGGTTGTGGGGGATGACGCCGCGTCCCCCCAGCGGCGCAGGTCGGCCAGGGCCCCTGGGCTGGCCTGGCTGCCCGGCTCCAGGGTGGCGCCCAGCCACAGGCGTCTCCCCCCCGGCAGATCGGGCCGGGGCACCAGGTTCAGGCCCCTCCATTGGCACACCCCTGGCCAGTTCCAGTGCGGTGCTGCTGCCAGCTCCAGCTCCAGGGCTTGGCCCAGCACCGGCTCCATGGGCAGTAGGTGGCCCAGGTTTTCCAGCAACAGGCCGCTGGCCACCCCCGCACTGACCACCAGCCAGGCGGCGCTGTGGCGGTTGCCGCTGCGGCAGTGCACCTGCCAATCGCGGCCGCGGCGTTCCAGCTGCACCACCGCATCCCGGCTGGCCTGGAGGCCGCTGGCGCGGGCCTCGGCCCAGAGGGCCTGCAGCACCGGGCCAGGGTCCAGCTGGCCATCGTTGGGGGAGTGCAGCCCGCCCAGGGCGACGGCCGGCAGGGCCGGTTGCAGCCGCTTCAGCTGGTCTGGCCCCCAGTGCTCCAACGGGATGCCACGGCGCTGGCGCTCCGCCACCAGCCGCTGTTGGTGCTCCAGTTCGGCCTGGCAGGAGGCCAGTTGCAGCAAGCCCTGACGCCGCGGCAACCGCCGGCCGCGCCGCTCCAGCGCCGCCAGCCACAGCGGCCAGAGCTGGTGGCTGCGCTGGCGCAATCGCCAGGCGCGGCCGCTGGAGCGGTGGAACACCTGGGCCATCAACACGCCGAGGGCCGCAGCGCTGCCGCTGTGGGCGGGATCGGCCTGCTCGAGCTGGGGGTCGATCAGCTGGACGGACCGGCCCCACAGGAGCAGCTGCCAGGCCAGGGAAAGGCCCACCAGCCCAGCCCCCACCACCAGCACGGACTGGCTGGGGCTGGTGCTGGTGGGCGACGGGTCGTGGCCGCCGGGATCAGATCTGTTTGAGATCTTCCTGCACCTGCTGCGGCAGGATCTGGGCGTATTTGCCGAAGCCGCTGGCCACGGCGATGTAGCCCTTGCGTAGCTTGTCGCCATCCTGGAGGCGGGCGGCCTCATCCAGGTTGGCCAGGGCTGTCTTGAGCTGGTTGGCCAGCTTGGTGGCCTCGGCCTGGTCGGCGGGCAGCAGCAGCCGGTTGATGTAGAGCATCTGGCGACCCACTTCCTGCATCGGGCCGTGGATCAGGTTGCGGGTGAAGACCCAGTTCTGGTCGTTCACCAGCCCCGCCAGCTCGGGCAGCCGGTTGCGGGCCTCCAGGAAGCCCTCGGCCTGGCGCTCGATGCTGGCGATGTCTGCGGCGCTGAGGCTGGGGGGCTTGGCCTGGGCACCGCTGCAGGCGCTGAGGCCAAAGCAGAGCACGGCAGCCAGGGTGAGCATCAGCAGCCGGCGCAGGGGCGTGGCCATCGGGATCAGCAGCGACGAGGTCTGGGCCAGACTTTATCGACGCTCCAGCCCCCCATCCCGGCCTTGTCGCCGCTTGCAATCCGCGGGCGGGGGTGCCACGCCCACCATGGGGTGCTACGCATGCAGGCAAAGGAAGGCCTCGGGCCGTTGCGTTGATGTCACCGTCTGCGACCACCAGTGCGACCGCCAGTGCCACCGCGATTCTCCAGGTGATTTGCCCGGATCGCCCCGCCCTGGTGAGCGAGCTCTCCGGCTGGGTGGCGGCCAATGGCGGCAACATCCGCCACGCCGACCACCACACTGACCTGGGGGCGGGCCTGTTCCTGAGCCGCATTGAGTGGGCGCTGGCGGGCTTCGGGCTGCCGCGGCAGGCGATTGCCCCGGCGGTGGCGGCCCTGGCCGAGCGGCTGGGTGGTGAGGGGCAGGTGCACTTCTCCGATGAACTGCCGCGGGTGGCGATCTTCGTGAGCAAGCAGGACCACTGCCTGGTGGATCTGCTCTGGCGCACCCGGGCCGGTGAGCTGCCGATGACCGTGCCGCTGGTGGTGTCCAACCACCCGGACCTCCGGGAGGTGGCGGAGAGTTTCGGCGCCACCTACGCGCATGTGCCCGTTTCAGCGGACAGCAAGGAGCAGGCCGAGCAGGCCCAGCTGCAGCTCCTGGCCGACCACCAGATCGAGCTGGTGGTGCTGGCCAAATACATGCAGGTGCTCAGCCCCAGCTTTCTGGAGCGCTTCCGCGGCGCAGCCAGGCAGGGCCACCAGGTGATCAACATCCACCACTCCTTCCTGCCGGCCTTTAAGGGCGCCCAGCCGTATCACCGCGCCTGGGAGCGGGGCGTGAAGCTGATCGGCGCCACCGCCCACTACGTGACCGAGGAATTGGACGGCGGCCCGATCATCGAGCAGGCCACCGTGCACGTGAGCCACCGCGATGAGGTGGCCGATCTGATCCGCAAGGGCCGCGACTGCGAGCGCCTGGCCCTGGCACGGGCCCTGCGCCTGCACCTCTGCCGTCAGGTGATGGTGTATCGCGGTCGCACGGCGGTGTTTGATTGAGGGTCAGGCCCCGTTGAGGGCTTCGCCCTGGTGTTTGGCCAGGGTGCTCGCCGGCAGTGGTCCCTCCAGGTGTTGCCAGGGCAGCACCCGTTCGGTGCTCCAGGTGGAGTGGATCACCTTCTCCCAGGCCGGCGGAGCCTCATGCGCCGAGCGGCTGGCTTCCACGGCCGCGCGGTAGGCCTGTTTCCATCCCCCCAGGCTGTCGTGGCGGCCGCGGGCGGCGGCGATCACCGGCGCCAGGCGCCGGTCGCTGCGGGAGAGCAGGGCCTGGATCACGCTCCAGCCGTAGCTCTCGGGGCGCAGCTCGATCCCCTTGGGCTTGAGCCGTTTGGCCAACAGCTTCAGGCGCTTCTCGGCTTCAGGCCGCACCCCCTGCCACTGGAACGGCGTGTGGGCCTTGGGCACGAAGGTGCTCACCCCAAGCGATAGCCGCAGCCCCGGCGTGGCCTTTTTGAGAGCCAGCAACAGCGCGGCGGTGGCCTCCACATCGGCCTCCTCCTCCGTGGGCAGGCCCACCATGCCGTAGAGCTTCAGGCCCGTGAGGCCCCCCTCCTTGGCGTAGCGGGCGGCGGCATAGATCTCTTCGGTGGCGAGCTTCTTGTTCACCACCTGGCGCATCCGTTCGCTGCCGCTTTCGATCGCGATCGTGAGCGACTTGCTGCCCCGTTTGGCCAGGATCCGGCCCAGCTCGGGGGTCACCGTGGCGGCCCGCACCGAGCTCACGCTCACCCGGGTGCCCTCGAAGCGGTCTTGATCCAGCCAGGCCAGCAGGTCGGCGAACTGGGGGTGCTGGGTCACCGAGGCCCCCAGCAGCCCCAGGCGCTGGGTGGCGGCCAGGCCCTTTTCCACCGCCGGGATCAGGCCGTCGTCGAGGCTGGGGGTGCGGAAGGGCAGGGTGAGGTAGCTGGCCAGGCAGAAGCGGCACAGTTCCGGGCAGCTGCGGGCCACCTCCACCATGTGAATCGAGGGCCAGGCGGCTGCTGGGGTGATCACCGCCGAGTGGCTGAGGGTGTTGCCGCGCCAGGTTTGCTTGGCCACCGTGGCCGGGATGCCCGCTGCTGTTGGCTCCACCGCGAGCAGGTCGCCCTCGGGGCTGTAGCGGGGGGCATAGAGGCTGGGCACATAGACGCCCGGCACCTGGGCCAACTGGCGCAGCCGCTCGGGGCGCGGGGCGTCGCGGCCGGCCTGCAGGGCATCGATGAAGGCGGGCAGCAGCAGCTCGCCATCGCCCAGCAGCACCACATCAAAGAACGGTGCCAGGGGCTCGGGGTTGGCGGTGAGCACGGGCCCGCCGCCGAACACGATCGGGTCGCTGTCGCCGCGCTCGCTGGCCCAGATCGGGATGCGTTGCTGCTCCAGCAGATCGAGCAGCACCGGCCCATCCAGCTCCCAGCTCAGCGACAGCCCGAACAGGTCGAGCCGGCGATGGGGCGGATCCGCCTGATCGGTGAACAGGCGGCGCACATCCACGTCGGAGCGCTGGGCCAGGGTGGCCCACACCACCTGATAGCCCAGGCTGGTGATCCCCACCGAATAGGTGCTGGGGAAGGCCAGCACGGCGCGCAACGCCCCGGCCTGGGGCTGGGCGGGTTCGAACAGCAGGGTTTCCTGGTTCAGGGTTGGCCTGGGAACGATCTCACCAGGCTCTCACCCGGCCTCGCTCAGATGCTCCAGGCCACACCATTGATCTCATAGCCG
>JAGYNF010000020.1 GCA_018400215.1 Cyanobium sp. M55B138
GCCGACCTGCAGCGCCGCTTTCTGCGGGTGATCGCCACCGGTCTGGGGGTGCATCGGGAGTTCTTTGACGCCGTCGTGCGCGACGCCCCCACCCTGAGCCGGGCGATCCACTACCCGCCCATGGCGGCGGCTCCTGCCGGCGGCCACCTGTGGGCTGCTGCCCATGGTGACATCAACCTGATCACCGCCCTGCCCCGGGCCACGGCGCCAGGCCTGCAGGTGCTGGTGGCTGGGGCCTGGGTGGATGCGGTGGCACCGGAGGGGCAGGTGATCCTCAACAGCGGCCTGATGCTGGAGCGGCTCAGCAACGGCCGCATTCCCACTGGCTGGCACCGGGTGGTGGCGCCTGGGGGCAGCAGCGGCAGCCGCCTGAGCGTGGTGCAGTTCTGCCATCCCACCCCGAGCACGGTGCTCAACCCCCTGGCCAGTTGCATCGATGGGCAGCATCCGCAGCGCTACGCCGCCCTGCTGGCGGCCGATGCCCTCGAAGATGTGCTGTATCGCATCAACCTGCTGCATGGCTGACGAGATGGCTGACAACACCGTGTCCCTGGCGCGCCGCCTCGACCAGGGGCTGGCCCGGCTGGGGGGCAACCTGGTGATTCCCCTGGCGCTGCTGGCCGTGGCCTGGGGCCAGGAGCTGGTGGACCAGCTGGTGTTCGGCGGGCGCTGGAACCTGCCGATGCTGCCGGGGGGCTCCTTCGTTGGAGTGCTCACGGCCCCGTTCAGCCATAGCGGCTTCCAGCACCTGATCGGCAACAGCCTGGTGTTCCTGCCCCTGTCGTGGCTGGTGCTGCTGCGGGGCCGGCGCGACTACCTGGCGGTGTGGCTGGGGGTCTACCTGGCTGCCATTCCGGTATGGCTGTGGTGGCCGGTGGGCAGCCATGGCCTCTCCGGCGTGGTGTATGGCCTGCTGGGCTACCTGCTGGTGATCGGCTGGTTGGAAAAACGGCCCCTATCGATCCTGCTCTCCCTGGTGGCGCTGGTGGGCTACGGCGGAGTGCTGCCCAGCCTGATCCCGCTCTTTTCGCCAGCGGGGGTGAGCTGGATCGGCCACCTGAGCGGTTTCGCCGGCGGCGTGCTGGCGGCCCTGGCGGTGTTCCGCGAATGAACGGCCTGCAGCCCGCGCCCACTCTGATCCTGGGGGGCTTCCTGATCACGGTCGAGGCCTATGGCCCCATGGCCGCGGCCATCGCGGCCGCCACGGAGCAGCGGGTGGCGGTGGTGCCAGCCAGCCGTGGCGATTGGCTGCTCACCAGCTGGACCCTGGGCTGGAGCCGCCTGCTCGATCGCGCCCAGGCCCTGCTGCTGGAGTTGGCGGCGGCCTCGCCCACGGGCCGGGTGAACCTGGTGGGCCACAGCTCCGGCGGCGTGATGCTGCGGCTGCTGCTGGGCGATGAACCCTTCGCCGGCCGGCTCTACGGCCACAGGGCTCAGGTGCAGAGCCTGGTGAGCCTGGGCAGCCCCCACCAGGCGATCCGCGGCACGGCATTGCGTCAGCTCGTGGATCAGCGCTATCCCGGTGCCTTCTTCGTGGATCAGTTGGCCTACCTGGCGGTGGCCGGCGCGGTCACGCCGGAGCAGCTGCGCCCCCGCGCCCAGCGCTTGATGGCCCGCTCCTACAGCGCGATCAACAACAACCCCAGCAGCCGCGGCGACGGCCTGGTGCCCCTCAGCTCCGCCCTGCTGGCCGGCGCCGAGCCGCTGCTGCTGGAGGGCGTGGGCCACGGCGGCTGGTTTGCCGAGCGCTGGTACGGCAGCGTCGACGTGCTGCCCTTGTGGGTGCCGTGGCTGACTGGAGATCCTCCCCGGCAGCCCTAGCGTGGCCGCTGCGATCGCCCCACTCACCGGCATGGTGCTTGCCTTTGCCTGGCCGCCCGAGGCCTACCTCTGGTTCAAGACCCTGCACATCGTGGGGGTGGTGGTGTGGTTCGCCGGGCTCTTCTATCTGGTGCGCCTGTTCATCTACCACCGCGAGGCGGCTGAGCTGGAGCCGCCCCTGCGCCAGGCCTTTGAAGCCCAATACGCCCTGATGGAGCGGCGGCTGGCCAACATCATCACCACCCCCGGCATGGTGGTGGCCGTGGTGTGCGCCGTGGGCCTGCTGAGCGTGAACCCCGCCTGGCTGCAGCAGGGCTGGATGCACGCCAAGCTGGCCTTCGTGCTCGCCCTGCTGGCCTACCACGCCTTCTGCTACCGGCTGATGGGCCGTCTGCGCCAGGGGCAATGCTTGTGGAGCGGTCGCCAGCTGCGGGCCCTCAATGAACTGCCCACCCTGCTGCTGGTGATCGTGGTGATGCTGGTGGTGTTCAAGAACCAGTTCCCCACCGGAGCTGCCACCTGGTTCCTGGTCGCCCTCGTGGTGGCCATGGCCGCCTCGATTCAGTTCTATGCCCGCTGGCGGCGATTGCGGGCCGAGCGCCAGGCTGCCGAGTTGGCGGCCGGTGGCTGAGTGATCTCCCCTCCCCCCCTGCGGCAGCTGAGCCATCCCCTGGCACCTGTTCTGGCGGGGGTCTCGCCGGCCTGCTGCCCCACCCGGCTCAACTTCCACTGCCATACCGTCTGCAGCGACGGCAGTCTCCAGCCCGAAGAACTGGCCGAACAGGCAATCGCCATCGGCCTGGAACACCTGGCCGTGACCGACCACCACGGGATCGAGGGCAGCAACCGGGTGGCGGTCGCCCTGGCTGCCGCGCGCCAGGCCGGCGTGGCCGTGCCCACCCTCTGGCGGGGGGTGGAGATCAGCTGCCTGCTGGAGGGCTGCCTGGTGCACGTGCTCGCCCTCGGCTTTGCCGAGGAGCACCCCAGCCTTCACCCCTACCTGCAGGGCAGCAGCGTGGTGGGGCCGGCCCTGAGAGCCGGGGCGGTGCTCTCCGCGATCCGGGAAGCGGGCGGCCTGGCCCTGCTGGCCCACCCGGCCCGCTACCGCCTGCCCTTCACCACCCTGATCGCCGCAGCGGCCGATCTGGGCTTCGATGGGGCCGAAACCTGGTACGACTACGCCCTGCAGCCCCGCTGGCAGGCCACGCCGGTGGTCTGCGACGCCATTGCGCGGGCCATGGCCAGTCGTGGCCTTTTGCAGAGTTGTGGTACCGATACCCATGGCCTGGACCTCCGCGGCCGCTAGGGTTTGGTGACGCCTGCCCCCAGCTTGTCGATGGGTCTGTTAAATCGCCTTTTCTCGTTTGTGTCCGGTGGCTCCGGTGGTGCCGGTGCGAAGGGCGCCTCCGCCTCGGGTCCCAAGGCCCGCAAGCCCGTCGAGACGGTGTATCTCGCCGCGGATGAGGCCAGCAGCCTTGGCGATGTGACGTTCATGCGTCGCTCCAACACCATCCGCCGCACCTTCCCCGGCACCGTCAACAGTCCCGGCACCAAGGAGATGGTGGCGGAGGTGGCCTCGATGGAAGCCAGCCTGGAGAGGGTCTCCGAGGGGTTGCCCGGCACCGAGGTGAAGGAGGTGGCCGTGAATCTCACCGGCGGCGTGCCGAAGCCGGTGAAGAAGACCTTCGCCCAACCCATGTCCCAGGCGGAGCTCGACCAACGCAAGCGCGGTTCCTCCCTCGGTGTGAATCGGCCCGGTGTGCCGGCCGCCGCCCCCAAGGAGCAGCAGCCGATCCCCGCGGCGGGCAGTGCTCCGGCAGCCACGGCTCCAGCGGCCAGTGAGCCCCAGGAGAGCGCGCTGCGTACGGCCAAGCCCGGGGTGATCGACCCCTTCAAGCAGATGGCCAGGGATCTCAACAACTGAGCCAGGCCGCTGCGCAGCAGTGGGGCTCAGGCCTGTTCCACCAGGGCCTCCGTGTCGAGCACCAGCTGGCGCAGGTTGGCCAGCTGGGGCGCTGCCGCTCCACTCCAGAGCCCCCGGTGGTGGGCCTCCAGCAGGCGCTCAGCCATGTCCCGCAGGGCCCAGGGGTTGCTGCTTTGCAGAAAGGCACGCACCTCGGCTGCCCCCAGCCACTGGTCACAGATGGCCCCGTAGCTCCAGTCGGGCACCCGCCCTGTGCTGGCGTCGTAGGCGAACAGGTAGTCCAGGCTGGCGGCCATCTCGAAACCGCCCTTGTAGCCGTGGCGCTGCATCGCCCCAATCCAACGGGGATTGAGCAGGCGAGAGCGCAGCACTTTGTCGAATTCCTTCTCCAGCCGGTGCACCCGGGGCCGGCTGCTGCGGGAGTGGTCGGCAAACCAGGCGGCCGGGGCCTTCCCCTGCAACGACTCGGCGGCCGCGCTCAGGCCGCCGTGGAACTGGTAGTAATCGTCGGAATCGAGCAGGTCGTGCTCCCGGTTGTCCTGGTTGTGCAGCACCACCTGCACTGAAGCCAGCCGCTGCAGCAGCCCAGGGCGATCGGCCAGGGCCTCGATTCCACCGCCAGCACCACTGCCCCCCCCGGGGCTGTCGCTCGAGGCGGTGTAACGCCAACTGCTCCAGTTGAGAAAGGCCTCGCCCAGGTCGGCGCGCTGCTCCCACTGGCCGCTGTCGATCAACCCCTGCAGGCCCGCTCCGTAGGCCCCGGGGGCAGAGCCGTAGACCCGGGCGGCATGGCCCTCCCGCCGGGCCGTTGCGGCCAGGGGATTCTGCAGCTCCGGTTCGTCCAGATCGGCCACCAGGGCCGTGGCCCGGTTGATCCAGCTCACCAGCTGGGGGAAGGCGTCCCGGAACAGGCCGGAAATGCGCAGGGTCACATCCACCCGCGGCCGCCCCAGCAGCTGCAGCGGGATCACCTCCAGGTCCACCATCCGCCGGGTCGGGCCGTCCCACACCGGCCGCACCCCCAGCAGGGCCAGGGCCTGGGCGATGTCCTCCCCACCGTTGCGCATCGTGCTGGTGCCCCACACCGAGAGCGCCAGGCTGCGCAGGTGCTCCCCCTCCTCCTGGAGGTGCAGCTCCAGCAGCAATTCGCCACTGCGCCGGCCCAGATCCCAGGCCGCTTCTGTGGGCAATCCGCGCAGGTCCACCGAATAGAAATTGCGGCCCGTGGGCAGCAGATCCGGCCGACCCCGGGTCGGGGCTCCGGAGGGTCCAGCGGCAATCCGCCTCCCATCCAGGCCGGCGAGAAAGGCCTGCTGCTCCCGCTCGCCACAGAGCAGCAGCCGGGGCACCAGCACCTCCCGCAGGTGCTCAACCACGGCCGCGGTGGCAGGGCCGGGGGGAACCCAATCGCGGCCCGCCGGGGCCAGGGCCCAGCGGCACACCTGCAGCGCCTCCGCCTCCAGCATCTCCACCCCATCACCGACCCGGCGGGCCGGAGCCAGCCGCTGCCGATCAGCGGCCTCCAGCAGTTGCTCCTCCGGATCGCTCCAGGGATCGAGGTCCAGGCCCTGGTCCCTCGCCAGGGCCTGGGTGAGGCCGGGCAGGCCGGCCTGGGGGGCTCGAGCCAGGCAGAGCAGCAGCTCCGCCAGGTCGTCATCGGCCGGCAGGCTGCCGAAGCGGTGCAGCCCCAGGCGGATCTGGGCCTCCTTCAGCTCGCAGAGGTAGCCATCGGCGGCGTCCAGCCGCGCATCCAGATCCCCCTCAATGGCCATCGGCAGCTCCAGCTCGCCGAGCTGGAGGCCCAACTGCTCGCGCAGCAGCTGGGCCCGCTCAGCACCGCCCACCTGGGTCGCCTCCCAATACTCATCCAGCAACACCTCCAGCCGCTGGAGGTCGCCGTAGAGCCCGGCCCGGCCCAGGGGCGGGGTGAGGTGGTCGAGGATCACGGCCTGGCTGCGGCGCTTG
Organism: Cyanobium sp. M55B138; assembly: GCA_018400215.1. GTDB lineage: Bacteria > Cyanobacteriota > Cyanobacteriia > PCC-6307 > Cyanobiaceae > NIES-981. The sequence goes on from JAGYNF010000020.1 coordinate 5,711, forward strand.
GCCTGGGAGCCCTCGCCGGGGTCGTTGACGATGAAGGGATAGAGGTGCGGCAGGGGGCCCAGGGCCCATTCCGGAAAGCAGTCGGCCGAGAGCCCCAGCCCCTTGCCCGGCAACCACTCCAGGTTGCCGTGCTTGCCCACATGCACCACGGCATGGGCGCCGAAACTTTGCCGCAACCAGAGGTATTGGGCCAGATAGGCGTGGGTGGGGGGTAGGTCGGGCGAGTGGTAGCTGAGGCTGGGGTCGCGGTCGTAGCCCCGCTCCGGCTGGATCAGCACCACCACGGCCCCATAGCCCACCCCCCGAATCGGGAAGCCCAACCCGCCCCCCGGGCCACGCACCACGGCGGCGTCCTGCTCCGGTGGGCCCCACACCGCTTCCAGCCGCTGTCGCCCCGCGGGCGGCAACGTTGCATACCACTGGCAGTAGAGCGCCAGGGGCAGGTGGGCCAGGGCAGGCCGATGGCTGCTTTCCGGATCGTTGCTGAGGCCCGCCAGCAGCGATTGGATCAGCCCCTCTCCCGTGGCCGGCAGGGGCCCCTCCAGGGCGTAGCCGGCGGCCGCCAGCCAGCCCAGCATGGCGGCTGTTGACGCTGGGGTATCCAACCCCACCCCGTTGGCCAGGCGACCGTTGCGGGTGGGGTAGTTGGCCAGCACCAGGGCAATGCGGCGCTGGGGGGCGGCCGTGCAGCGCAGCCGGATCCAGGCGGCCGCCAGTTGGGCCACCCAGGCCAGTCGCTCCTGGTCTGGGCGGTAGCGCAGCAGGGCAGAGCCCAGCTGGGCACTGCTGCTCACGCACTCCTTGAAGGCCCCGATCCGGGTGGTGATCCGGCCATCGAGCTCCGGCAGGGCCACCTGCAGGGTCAGGTCGGTGGGGCAGAGGCCAATGCTGCTGGCCTGCCAGCGCTGCCGCGGCTGGCTGCTGCTGAGCAGCTGCAGCACCGGCACCTGCAGCGCTTCCCACAGGGGGGCCCCCAGGCTGGCCTCCTCAAAGTGCACCGAGGCAAAGGAGGTGCAGCACAGCACCGCCTCCACGCGCTCGCGCCGCAACAGATCAATCACCCCCTGCTGCACCGCCCCATCGCGCAGCCCACTCACCCAGAGGGTGCGGGGACACAGGCCCTGCTGCCGCAGCTGCTCCAGCAGGGCCGTGATCAGGCCCAGATCGCCCGCCTGCCAGAGGGCCCGATAGGCGATCACGCCGATGCGAGCCCCACCGTCGTCGCGCCAGTCATGGGGGAAGGGATCCGGCAGGGGCTCGGGCCTGGGGAGCGGCGGGACCTGGCCCCGCAGCAGGACCGCCAGGGCCTGCAGCAGGAGCCGCGTGTTCAGCGGGCCGCCGATGCGCAGGCAGCGGGCCAGGGCCACGCTCAGATCGGGATCGGCCGTGCCCAGGGCGGCCAGGGCCTCCTCCTCCTCAGCGGTGCCGGCCAGCACCAACAACTGGCGGTCTGTGCCGGATTCGGCCCAGTGCCGCAGCCGCTCGAGGCCATAGCTCCAATGGCCCCGGCCACCCAGCAGACGCACCAGCACGATCCTGGCCTGGCTCACCGTGGTCGCCAGGTAGTGGTCAATCACGGCGGGATGGCCCAGGGCCGCCAGATTCAGGCCGCGCAGCTCGGCCCCGAGCAGTTGGGGTTCCGCCTGCAGCAGGGCCTCGAGGGTGAGCAGATCGGTGTCGGCACTGGTGAGCAGCAGCACCTCCGCCGGCGCCTGCTCGATGAAGGCGGCGACGTCATCGCTTGAGGCCCCCGGTAGCGCTGCCAGTCTGTGCATCCCCCCATCCTGCTGGCTGCAGTGAGAAGATCGGTGGCATTCCAGGCGCCTTGCCCGCATCCCGCTGTCATGCACCAGTTCCTCCCCTACGCCTGGTTTGGTGGCAAGTGCGTGCCCTTTGCTGAGGCCACCCTGTCGGTGGCCACCCATGCCCTGCACTACGGCACGGCTGCCTTTGGCGGGATGCGGGCCCTGCCCAACCCGAGCGACCCGGGTGAGATTTTGTTGTTTCGGGCCGATCGACACGCCCGCCGGCTCAGCCAGAGCGCCCGCCTGCTGCTCACCGAGCTGCCGGAGCAGACGATTCACGACGCCATTGGCACCTTCTTAAGGGCCAACAAACCCACCTGTCCGGTGTATCTGCGGCCGTTCGTCTACACCAGCGACCTGGGCATTGCCCCACGCCTGCACAACATCGAGACCGACTTCCTGATCTATGGCCTGGAGCTTGGCGACTATCTCTCGCCCGATGGGGTGAGCTGCCGGATCAGCTCCTGGACCCGCCAGGAGGACCGTTCCCTGCCCCTGCGGGGCAAGATCAGCGGCGCCTACATCACCAGCTCCCTGGCCAAGACCGAGGCGGTGAAGAGCGGTTTTGATGAGGCCCTGTTGCTCAATAGCCGGGGCAAGGTGAGTGAGGCCAGCGGCATGAACCTGTTCATCGTGCGGGACGGTGCCCTGATCACCCCAGGAGTCGATCAGGACATCCTCGAGGGCATCACCCGTGCCAGCGTGATGGAACTGGCCCGGGCCATGGGCTTGGAGGTGATCGAACGGGGGGTCGATAAAAGCGAGCTGTTTGTGGCCGATGAGGTGTTTCTCAGCGGCACCGCCGCCAAGGTCACCCCGGTGCGTCGGGTGGAGACAACCGAGATGCCCACCCAGCGACCCGTGATGGAACGCATCCGCGAGCGTCTCACGGCGATCACGGAAGGGCGCGATCCCGCCTATGACCACTGGGTGACGCGCATTCGCATCGACGACTGATGGTGGTCGCAGCTCGCTCCACGGCATCCCCGCCCGTGACCCACAGGGTCGGCTTTCTTGATCGACTGCACGCCCCTGAACGGCCGGTGCTGGTGTTCGACGGTGCCACCGGCACCTCGCTGCAGCAGATGGACCTCAGCGCCGACGACTTCGGCGGAGCGGCGCTGGAGGGCTGCAACGAACACCTGGTGTTCACCCGACCCGATGCGGTGCAGGCGGTGCACCGCCAGTTTTTGGAGGTGGGGGCCGATGTGATCGAGACCGACACCTTCGGGGCCACCTCGCTGGTGCTGGCGGAATACGACATCGCCGATCAGGCCTTTGCCCTCAACAAGCGGGCCGCCGAGCTGGCCCGGGAGATGGCCGACGCCTACTCCACCCCCGAGAAGCCGCGTTTCGTGGCGGGTTCGCTGGGGCCCACCACCAAGTTGCCCACCCTGGGCCATGTCGACTTCGACACGATGAAGGCGTCCTTTGCCGAGCAGGCCGAAGGGCTGATCGCCGGCGATGTGGATCTGTTCATCGTCGAGACCTGCCAGGACGTGCTGCAGATCAAGGCCGCCCTGCAGGGCATCGAGGCCGCCTTTGCCACGACCGGCCAGCGGCGGCCGTTGATGGTGAGCGTGACGATGGAGACCACCGGCACGATGTTGGTGGGCTCCGACATCGCGGCGGTGGTGGCGATCCTGGAGCCCTTCCCGATCGATGTGCTGGGGCTCAACTGCGCCACCGGGCCCGAGCAGATGAAGGAGCACATCCGCTACCTGAGCGAGCACAGCCCCTTTGTGGTGAGCTGCATCCCCAATGCCGGCCTGCCGGAGAACGTCGGTGGCGTGGCCCACTACCGACTCACACCGCTCGAGATGAAGATGCAGCTGCTGCACTTTGTCGAAGACCTGGGCGTGCAGGTGATCGGTGGCTGCTGCGGCACCACCCCGGCCCACATCCAAGCCCTGGCGGAGCTGGCCACCGACCTGCAGCCGGCGGCGCGGCCGGTGCGCCGCTCCGATGCCTCCGCCGCCTCCAGGCTGGAGGACGGGCCCCGGCCATTGCTGCAGGTGGAGCCCTCGGCCGCCTCCCTCTATGGCACCACTCCCTACCTGCAGGACAACTCCTTTTTGATCATTGGCGAGCGGCTGAATGCCAGCGGCTCCAAGAAAGTGCGGGAGTTGTTGGCGGAGGAAGACTGGGACGGCCTGGTGGCCGTGGCCCGGGGCCAGGTGAAGGAAAACGCCCATGTGCTCGACGTGAACGTCGACTACGTGGGCCGCGATGGTGAGCGCGACATGCACGAGCTCGTGAGCCGACTGGTCACCAATGTGAACCTGCCACTGATGCTCGACTCCACAGAGTGGCAAAAAATGGAGGCGGGCCTGAAGGTGGCCGGTGGCAAGTGCCTGCTCAACTCCACCAACTACGAAGACGGCCCGGAGCGGTTCTTCAAGGTGCTGGAACTGGCGCGCGATTACGGCGCCGGGGTGGTGATCGGCACCATTGATGAACAGGGCATGGCCCGCACCGCTGAGCAGAAGTTTGCCATTGCCCAGCGGGCCTACAGGGATGCGCTGGAGTTCGGCATTCCGGCCCACGAGCTCTTCTACGACCCCCTGGCCCTGCCGATCTCCACCGGCATCGAGGAGGACCGCAACAATGCGGCCGCCACGGTGGAGGCGACCCGCATGATTCGTCAGAATCTGCCGGGCGCCCATGTGGTGCTGGGGGTGAGCAATGTGAGCTTTGGCCTCTCACCGGCGGCCCGCATTGTGCTCAATTCGGTGTTTCTGCACGACTGTTGCCAGGCCGGCATGGATGCGGCGATCGTGAGCCCAGCCAAGATCCTGCCCCTGGCCAAGATCAGTGAGGAGCACCGCCAGGTGTGCCTCGACCTGATCTACGACCGCCGCCGCTTTGAGAGTGATGCGCCTGGAGCTATCTGCAGTTACGACCCCCTCACCGTGCTCACCACCCTGTTTGAGGGGGTGAGTGCCAAGGAGGCCCGGGCCTCAGGCCCGTCGCTGGCGGATCTGCCAATTGAGGAACGGCTCAAGCAACACATCATCGATGGTGAGCGCATCGGCCTCGAGCCGGCCCTCAACGAGGCGCTGCAGACCTATCCACCACTGCAGATCATCAACACGTTCTTGCTCAATGGCATGAAGGTGGTTGGGGAACTCTTTGGCAGTGGCCAAATGCAGTTGCCGTTCGTGCTGCAGAGCGCTGAGACGATGAAATCTGCCGTGGCTTTCCTTGAGCCCTACATGGAGAAAATCGAAGGCGAGAGCAGCAGCAAAGGGAAATTCCTGATCGCCACCGTGAAGGGAGACGTGCATGATATCGGCAAGAATCTCGTTGATATTATTCTTACCAATAATGGCTATGAGGTGATTAATCTGGGCATCAAGCAGAGCTGTGAGGCCATCGTTGAGGCCCAGCAAAAGCACCAGGCTGACTGCATTGCCATGAGTGGGCTGCTGGTGAAGTCCACCGCCTTCATGAAGGACAACCTGGAGGCCTTCAATGGTGTTGGCATCACCGTGCCGGTGATCCTCGGTGGCGCCGCCCTCACCCCCCGCTTTGTGAATGGCGACTGCCGCGCCGTCTATGGGGGCCAGGTGATCTACGGCCGCGACGCCTTTGCCGACCTGCGCTTCATGGATGCGCTGATGGAGGCCAAGGCCGCCGACGGCTGGGATGACCGCCAAGGTTTCCTGCAGGGGGCGCCGGAGGGCCTGGGGCTGACGGAGGGCCTCCCGCGGGGTGAAGACGCCGGTGCCCCGGCTGAAGAGGCCAGCCCCGGGGAACTGCAGGTGGCCCCACCGCCCAGCAGCGAGCGCTCCGAGCGGGTGCCAGCGGAGCCCATGCCCATCCCTCCCTTCTGGGGCTCCCAGGTGCTCGACGAGCAGGCCATCCCCCTCGATGAGGTGTTCGCCTACCTCGATCGCAACGCCCTGTTTGCCGGCCAGTGGCAGCTGCGCAAGGGCCCGCAGCAGTCCCGGGAGCAATACGAGGCGATGCTGGCTGAGAAGGCCGAGCCGGTGCTGCAGGAGTGGAAGCAGCGCTGCGTTGCAGAGCAGCTGCTCACCCCCCGGGTGGCCTATGGCTATTTCCCCTGTGGCCGGGCCGGCAACAGCGTGCAGGTGTTCGATCCCAGCGGCCTGGCCGCCGGGGCCTCGCCTGCCACTGCCGGCCGCCTGCTGGGCCACTTCGACCTGCCGCGCCAGCGCTCCGGCAACCGCTATTGCATCGCCGATTTCTACAACGACCTCAGCGACGCTGCGGCCGGCCCCCGGCCCACTGACGTCCTGCCCATGCAGGCCGTCACCATGGGTGATCGGGCGTCCAGCTTTGCCCAGGACCTCTTCGCCCGCGACCGGTATAGCGACTACCTCTACTTCCATGGCCTGGCGGTGCAGATGGCCGAGGCCCTGGCCGAATGGGTGCATGCCCGCATCCGCGCCGAGTTGGGCTTCGCCGATCCCGGCGCCATGCCCCTGCGCGATGTGCTGGCCCAGCGCTACCGCGGCAGCCGCTACTCCTTCGGCTATCCCGCCTGTCCCAACGTGGCCGACTCCCGCCAGCAGCTGCAGTGGCTGGGGGCGGACCGCATCGGCCTCAGCATGGATGAAAGCGACCAGCTCCATCCCGAGCAGAGCACCACGGCCCTGGTGGCCCTGCACAGCCAGGCCCGCTATTTCTCCGCTTGAATGGGGGCGTTTCCGCTCCCATTCCCATGGCCATTGCCGGTCCAGACGGTGTTGATCAGGCCATCAAGGCCGGCATCGACCTCGATGGCAGCGCCATTCCCGCCGAGATGCTGGCCCTCTACAACGCGGTGATGGAGCTGGAAAGCCAGCGGGCCCGCAGTGGGGTGACCAAATCGATGCGCAACCGGATCGTCAAGACCGGTTCCAAGCACTTCGACCAGGCGAGCCTGGATGCCCAACTGCGCCAGGCCGGCTGGGATGGGCTGAAGCCCAAGGAGATTGCCTTCTTCTACGGCTGAGGCTCAGCTGCACATCTCCTCGAGGGCATCGATCACCTCCTGCTGGAACTCCTCCAGATCGGAGGAGTCACTGAGGTCGATCCCCTCCCCAGCGGCGTTCTGGCTGAGCTCCTGGAAGTGGAAGGCCCCCTCCCCATGGGCCAGAAATTCCATGGCGGAGGGCTCACCGCTCTCCTTGTAGGCGTCACAGAGGGCCAGAAAGGCCGCATCTTCGGTGAATTCCCAGCTCATGAAGGGGGGCGCGCAGAACGACGGAGGTAACGCCTGAACGACCTTTAATGCCTCACCCCCGCAATCCGTCAACCTCCTGGGCCAGGTTTCGACCCGGATCGCTCGCCCTGCCCCCCGCCTTGGCCCGCTCCTGCGCCCCCTGACTCCCTTCTGTCGTACTGCTTTTCGCCATGTCTGTATCGCCCAATCCCCTCAGCAGTGACCCGCATGCCCCCTTAAATGCCAGTATTAGT
>JAGYNF010000200.1 GCA_018400215.1 Cyanobium sp. M55B138
AACTGTTGGGGTTGCAGCCCCCGGGGCAAACGATCAATCCAACACCGGAATAACAGCGATCAACAGGCGACTAACGACAAAATGGCCTTCCCTAGCGGGAATCTTGCCCCACCAGGAAAAGCCGAATACACATTTAGAAGAGTAAAATTAAAGAGAGGATTTAAAACTTCAAATTCAAAGCTTCAAATCCAAGGCTGCAAATTCAAAGCAACAAACCTAGGGGCGGAAGCCGGCCGGTTCAATCAGGCGCACCTGGTTACCACGGGCTGTGAATTCCCTGCCTTGGTCGCTTTGAACCACAACACGGCCACCGGATTTGACCCGGATCACGCGGGCCCGAACCCAGCCGAGGGCGGCGGATTCGAGCACCTTGACCACATCTCCGGGTTGAAGATCCAACTCCATGTTTGGGAAGGGAAAACTGCGGGGCAAAAAAGCCAGACGGTGGCAAACACCGGCTGGTGCTGGGGACATCGAACGCGCCGTGGAGGACTTGAACCCCCGACATCAGGTTTTGGAGACCTGCGTTCTACCAACTGAACTAACGGCGCAGGGTCGATGCCCCCGTTTGGCGGTGAAATTTGGCGGTGAGATTGGCCGAAATGAGGGGCGCTCCGGGATGGAGCAAACCTCAGCGGTCGAAGCGCTGCTTGACCCTGGTGGCTTTACCCACCCGATCCCGCAGGTAGAAGAGCTTCGCTCGGCGCACCTTACCGCGGCGCTCCACGTTCACCGAGGCAACCTGGGGGCTGTGCAGCATGAACACCCTCTCCACGCCGACACCCTGGAAGATGCGACGCACGGTGATGGTGGAGTTGAGGCCGCCGTGGCGTTTGGCGATCACGACACCCTCATAGGGCTGCACCCGCTCCTTGCTGCCCTCACGGATGCGCACGCCCACCTTCACGGTGTCGCCCACATAGATCTCGGGAAGATCGGCCTTGAGCTGCTCAGCTTCGAAGGCCTCGATCAGGGCACTGGCGCCCAGTTTGCGGGTGCTCGCCGCGGGGGTGGCCTCTGCTGCTGGCTCTACGGTTTCGGTGGTCATCGACGTCTCGGTCTGGCTCGGGTCGGGCAGGATCTGGTCGGTGTGCCTGGTCGGTGTGCAGGGATCGAAGCTGGGGATCGGGGCTCTGGGATGAACCGGGCTCCCCTGGCTCTCACCGGCTGGAACACCCTTGCGGATCGATCGCAGCGGCGGAGCCGCGACCTGGTTGACCAAACCACAACTGTAACGGCTGGGGGTCACCCGCCAGGGGCGGGCCTTAGTAGCTTGATCGGGCAGGGTTTGCCAAGCCTGCTGCCATGGATCGTTTTTGTCGATCCCCTCGCCCGCCAGCCTCCATCCGCCTCCATGAACCTCTTTGCCGATCTGCTGGCCAGCACCACGGGCGCCAAAGCCAGTGGCACCAAAGCCAGTGGCACAGCCGCGGCAGCGCAGGGCCTGGGGGAGCACAGCAAGCCCCGGCCCCTGGTGCAGACCGGCCCCCGCATTCAGCAGACCCGCCGTGGCGTGGAGGTGAAGAGCGCCCGGGAGATCGCCACCATGCGCCAGGCCAGCCGCATCGTGGCCACCGTGCTGCGGGAAATCATGGATCTGGCCGCCCCGGGCATGACCACCGGCGACCTCGACGCCCACGCCGAGAAGCGCATCCGCGAGATGGGCGCCACCCCCAGTTTCAAGGGCTACCACGGTTTCCCGGCCAGCATCTGCGCCTCGATCAACAATGAGGTGGTGCACGGCATCCCCAGCAGCAAGCGGGTGATCAAGGCCGGCGACCTGCTCAAGGTCGACACCGGCGCCTATTTCGACGGCTACCACGGCGACAGCTGCGTGACCATCTGCCTGGGGGAGCAAACCCCCGAGGAATCGCGGCGGCTGGCCCGGGTGGCCCAGGAATCGCTGATGCAGGGCCTGGGCCAGATCAAGGCCGGCAACACCTTGTTTGACATTGCCGCCGCGGTGCAGGACCACGTGGAAGCCCACGGCTATGCGGTGGTGGAGGACTACACCGGCCACGGCGTGGGCCGCAACCTGCACGAGGAGCCCTCGGTGTTCAACTACCGCACCCGGGAGCTGCCCAACATGAAGTTGCGGGCGGGCATGACCCTGGCGGTGGAGCCGATCCTCAACGGTGGCAGCAAGGCCTGCCGCACCCTGCGGGACCGCTGGACGGTGGTGACCGTGGATGGCAGCTATTCGGCCCAGTGGGAGCACACCATCGCCGTGACCAGCGACGGCTGCGAGATCCTCACGGATCGCGACTTCTAAAGAACCGCGATCTCTAGGGGCTGGCTCGGGTGAGCAGCTTGAAGTAGGCCCAGCGGCCCAGGGTGGCCAGGGGCATCAGCAGGTAGGTGAGCGGGTTGGGGGTGACGATGATCAAATTCAGGCCCAGCCGCGCCTGGGCCAGGATCTGACCCGCCACAAAGTCGGCGCCCATCACGCCCACGGGGTTGAGGGCCGAGCGGAACGGCCCCAGCACCAGCCGGCGGATGCGCAGCCGGGGGCTGGCCAGGTCGAGGGCCCGCAGGCTCACCAGCTGGCCCAGCAGCCGTTTGCTCAGTTCATAGAGGGGGCTGAGGGCCGGCTGAATTTCGGCCTCCGACGTGTTCAGCCACACCTCGGCCTGGGGTCGCCCGCTGGCGCTGCGTTCGGCCACCACGGCGGCAAACAGTTCCAGCAGGCGCCAGCTGCTCAGGGCATTCACCTCCAGGGAGCGCTCGGTGGCGGCGGCGCTGCGGTCGCCGTACACGTTCACGCCGTGGTTGAGCACCAGCACATCCACCTGCTCGAGCAGGGGGCGCAGCTGCTCCTCCTGGCCCACGCACCAACTCACATCCTGCAGGGGGATCAGGGCGCCGCTGCTGTCGCGCAGCTGCAGATCCCGGGGCCCGCAACTGAGGCCGATCAGGCGGGCACCCTGGCGGTGCCACTGGCGCAGCAGGGCGGTGCCGAGGGCGCCGCTGGCGCCGGTGATGGCCACGCAGGGCTCTACTGAGGGCGCTGCAGAGGGCTCTACGTAGGCAGCAGTTGCCATTGCCCCGCCTGGCCTCACACCCTTTAATTATGAATCAGAGCCCTGGCGACTCTGTACCCGATGACCTCTGCCCCCAACCCTGCCAGTGGTGATCACCATCCTTTCCTCAGCGCCTCCAGCTTTGGCGCTGCAGCCCATGG
>JAGYNF010000201.1 GCA_018400215.1 Cyanobium sp. M55B138
CATGCCCCTAGGGCTGGGGTATCGGGCACAGGCGGAAACCGCAGGAGTGGCCCTGCTCCAGCCGCCAATGCACCCGCTCCACCTGGCAGTCGGGGAAGGTGGAGCGGATCAGCTGCAACTCCTGATCGCAGACACAGGGGAACTGCTCGGCAATGCGCATCACGGAGCAGTGGAATTCGCTGAACAGCCACGCTTGCTTGTCCTGGTCCTGTGAGCATTCGGCCACGTATCCCTCTCGGCGCCGCAGCTCGACCAGGCGCGCGATGCGCTCCGATAGGGGGCCTTCGCCGATCAGCGTGCGATAGGAGGCGGCGGTCTGCAGCGCCTGCTGCGCCATCAGCTGCTCAACAGTCTCCGCGGGCAGATTGCCGGCGATGGAGGCCAGCAGCCCGAGGGCAAACTGCTGGCCTCCATCGGTGAACTGGCCGCGACCTGCGGCTGTGAGGTGCCAACGATTGCTGGGCCGGCCTGGGCCTTCCGCCGCCGGACTGGAGGCCACCAGCCCCTCCTCTTCCAACCCCCGCAGGTGGCGGCGCATGGCCTGGACCGAAACATCGAGGCGATCGGCCAGTTCGGCGGCAGTGGCCTCCCCTTGACGCAACAGCAGGGCGAGGGCGGATTGCCGGGTCGACACCGCTGCAACTGCGGGCAGGCCGGCCTCAAGGTGGGTTTCTGGGGTTGGGATGGGAGAGGTGGTCATGGCCAGGGCCAGGCTTCTACACGATGCCACGGGCGGGCTTCAGTTGGGGGCCCCGATTCCGGGGGGAGGATTCAGGGCTCGGATTCGGGGGCAGGGCTGCACAATGGCGAAGTCCCAATCCCAGGCTTGCTGCCCTAGGCTGCGGATTAACGAAACAGATCTGTTTCCTAATCCCGCTGAGCCGGTGCCCGGCCCGGCCGCTGGCTTCGCCGCCGGTGCTGCCTCTGGCCATCATTCCCTGGTTCCTGCCCCAGTCGTCGTCGCTGCGCCCTAGCCGCTTCCCAAGTGGCTTCGCCATCCCGAGGACTGGTTCCGTCCAGCGCACCCAAATCCGACCGCCATGTCCGATTCTCCCGCTAGCCCTGCAACCGGTCCCGACAGCCTGGAGGTGATTCGCAAATTTGCCGAGACCTATGCGCAGCGCACGGGCACCTATTTCTGCAGTGATCCCGGGGTGACAGCCGTGGTGCTCGAGGGTCTCGCCCGCCACAAGGAAGAGCTCGGTGGTGCCCTCTGTCCCTGTCGCCATTACGAGGACAAGGAGGCCGAGGTGTCCCAGGCGTTTTGGAATTGCCCCTGCGTGCCGATGCGGGAGCGCAAAGAATGCCATTGCATGCTTTTTCTCACTGAAGACAACCCCTTCCGCGGCGACCGGCAGACCATCTCCACCGAGGAGATCAAGGCCGCCACGGCCGGTCACTGACCGCCCTTCTGCTGATAGGTATCCCCTTCCGCCATGACCAGTACTGCCACCGTTGGAGATCTGGTTTCGCAGCCGTACAAGTATGGCTTCGTTACCGATATCGAAACTGAGAAGATCGCCAAGGGTCTCAGTGAGGATGTGGTGCGTCTGATCTCGGCCAAGAAGCAGGAGCCGGCATTCCTGTTGGACTTCCGGCTGCGAGCCTTTCGCCAGTGGCAGCAAATGGCCGAGCCCGACTGGGCTGCCCTGGGCTATCCACCCATCGATTACCAGGAGATCATCTATTACGCCGCACCGAAGCAGCAGGATAAGAAGGCCAGTCTTGACGAGGTTGATCCCAAGCTGCTTGAGACATTTGAAAAGCTGGGTATTTCGTTAAATGAACAGAAGCGGCTCTCTAATGTGGCCGTTGATGCTGTTTTTGACAGTGTTTCAATTGCAACTACTTTTAAAGAGCAGTTGGCTGAGCATGGCGTGATCTTCTGCTCGATCAGCGAGGCGGTTCATGAGCATCCCCACCTGATTGAAAGGTATCTGGGCACGGTTGTTCCCGGCAATGACAACTATTTTGCCGCACTCAATTCTGCTGTTTTTAGTGACGGGTCGTTTGTGTTCATACCTAAGGGTGTGAGCTGTCCGATGGAGCTCTCTACGTATTTCCGCATTAATTCCGGCGATACTGGGCAGTTCGAGCGCACCTTGATTGTGGCGGAGGAGGGCTCTGCGGTGAGCTATCTGGAGGGCTGTACGGCTCCCATGTTCGACACCAATCAGCTGCATGCAGCGGTGGTGGAGCTGGTGGCCCTTGATGATGCCACCATCAAATATTCCACCGTGCAGAACTGGTATGCCGGGGATGACAATGGTGTGGGTGGCATCTACAACTTTGTTACCAAAAGGGGGCATTGCCGTGGTGACCGCAGCAAAATCAGTTGGACCCAGGTGGAGACAGGATCAGCGATCACCTGGAAATATCCTGGCTGCGTGTTGCAGGGGGCTGATTCGGTGGGTGAGTTCTATTCCGTGGCCCTCACCAACAATCGTCAGCAAGCCGATACCGGCAGCAAGATGGTTCACGTGGGTCCCCGCACCCGCTCCACAATTGTGAGCAAGGGAATCAGTGCTGGCCACTCCTCCAATAGCTACAGGGGCCTGGTGCAGATTGGTGCCAAGGCGGTGGGCGCGCGCAATTACAGCCAATGTGATTCGATGCTGATTGGTGATCAAGCGGCGGCCAACACCTATCCCTATATTCGTTCCCAGCAGCCCGATGCGGCGGTTGAACATGAGGCCAGCACCTGCCGGATCTCTGAAGATCAACTCTTCTACTTGCAAAGCCGTGGCATTGGTTTTGAGGAGGCGATCTCGATGATGGTGAGTGGTTTTTGTCGCGATGTGTTTAACCAGTTGCCGATGGAGTTCGCGGCTGAAGCCGATAAATTATTGGCCCTCAAGCTCGAAGGCTCGGTGGGTTAGCTGCGCGCCAGGCTCCCATCCACTCTTCCCACAACCTTGCTTTTCAGTTTCCCCTTCCCCCGACTCCCGTGATCAGCCCCGACGCCCCGGTATTGCTTGAGATTTGCGATCTCCATGCCGCCGTGGACCATCAGCCGATCCTCAAGGGGGTGAATCTCACCATTCGTGCCGGTGAGATCCATGCCGTGATGGGTCGCAACGGCAGCGGCAAGAGCACCCTC
>JAGYNF010000202.1 GCA_018400215.1 Cyanobium sp. M55B138
CCGATATAAGGGATGGACTGGGCACCACGCCCCTGGTGGCGGTGGATCAACGCATCGTCGATGGCGACCTGCTGGCCGAGGGCGTGCCGGCCCCCTGCTGCGGCCAGGTGGAGGCGATCGAGGGCACGGCCCTGATCATTCGCCTCGGTCGGCCCTACATGGTGTCGCCCGACTCGGTGCTGCACGTGCGCGACGGCGAACTGGTGCAGCGCGGTGATGGTCTGGCCCTGCTGGTGTTTGAGCGCCAGAAGACCGGCGACATCGTGCAGGGTCTGCCCCGGATTGAGGAATTGCTGGAGGCCCGTCGCCCCCGGGATTCCGCCGTGCTCTGCCGCCGGGCCGGCACCGTGGAGATCAAGCTCGGCGAAGACGACGACTCGGTGAGCGTGACGGTGATCGAGGGCGATGACGCCATCAGCGACTACCCGATCCTGCTGGGCCGCACCGTGATGGTGAGCGACAGCCAGCAGGTGCGGGCCGGTGACCTGCTCACCGATGGGCCGATCAACCCCCACGAACTGCTGGAGTGCTACTTCGAGGATCTGCGCAGCCGCAAACCCACCATGGAGGCGGCCCAGGAGGCGATCTCCAAGCTGCAGTTCCGCATGGTCACCGAGGTGCAGAACGTCTACAAGAGCCAGGGCGTCTCGATCAGCGACAAGCACATCGAGGTGATCGTGCGCCAGATGACCAGCAAGGTGCGGATCGAGGATGCGGGCGACACCACCCTGCTGCCCGGGGAGCTGATCGAGCTGCGCCAGGTGGAGCAGGTGAATAGCGCCATGGCGATCACCGGTGGGGCTCCTGCCGAGTTCACGCCGGTGCTGCTGGGCATCACCAAGGCCTCGCTCAACACCGACAGCTTCATCTCGGCGGCCTCCTTCCAGGAGACCACCCGCGTGCTCACCGAAGCCGCCATCGAGGGCAAGAGCGACTGGCTGCGGGGCCTCAAGGAGAACGTGATCATTGGTCGCCTGATCCCCGCCGGCACCGGCTTCAGTGGCTTCGAGGAGGAGCTGCGCGCCGAGGCCGGACCCCACCCCGACATCCTCGAGGAGGAGGGCATGGGCTACCGCCGCATGCAGAACCTGCGGCCCGACTACACCGTGGACATGCCGGCCCCCGTGGCCTCCACCGCGGTGCTCGACGATCCCTCCGACGCCGACCTGGAGGCCACCCGCAGCCGCCATGGCATTGAGGCCAGCAGCAGCAACGTTGCCGCCTTCACCCGGCCCAGCAGCGAGGAGGGGCTGGAGGAGGAGCTGATCGCCGATCCCGCCGCCCTCGAGGGTCTGCAGGAGGAGGGTCTGCTCACCGATGACTGAGCCTGCCCTCACCGCCCTGGGGACCCCCATTCCCCAACGGCGGCTGCCCCGCTTTGGCTTCCATCGCCACAATGAGTTGCTCAATGGCCGCCTGGCCATGCTCGGCTTCATCGCCCTGCTGGCGGCGGAGTGGAAGCTCGGCCACGGCCTCTTGATCTGGTGACCCCCCCCGATCCGGCCGCGGCCTCTACTCCCCTGCTGGGCCTGGGTGTGGCCCAGCTCGAGCAGTGGGCCCAGCAGCAGGGTCAGCCGGCCTTCCGCGGCCGCCAACTGCACGATTGGATCTACGCCAAGGGGGCCCGCAGCCTCGATCAGGTGAGCGTGCTGCCCCAGGCCTGGCGGCAGCAGCTGGCGGCTGGCCCCCCCGCCAGCGCAGCTGATTGGCTGGGCCGATCGCGGGAACTGCGGCGCAGCGTCGCCCGCGACGGCACCACCAAATTGCTGTTGGCCACCCATGACGGCCTCAGCCTCGAGACCGTTGGCATCCCGGCCGAGGGTCGGCTCACGGTGTGCGTCAGCAGCCAGGTGGGCTGTGCGATGGCCTGCCGGTTCTGCGCCACCGGCAAAGGGGGCCTGCAGCGGTCTTTGGCGGTGCACGAGATTGTGGACCAGGTGCTGAGCGTGCGGGAGGTGATGGGCCAGCGGCCCAGCCACGTGGTGTTCATGGGCATGGGCGAGCCGCTGCTCAACATCGATGCGGTGCTGGCGGCGATCGACTGCCTCTGCACCGACCTGGGCATGGCCCAGCGCCAGATCACCGTGAGCACCGTGGGGGTGCCCAAAACCCTGCCCACCCTGGCTGAGCGGGCCCTGGAGCGGCTGGGGCGCACCCAGTTCACCCTGGCGGTGAGCCTGCATGCGCCCGACCAACGGCTGCGCGAAGAGCTCATCCCCACCGCCCATGCCTATCCGATCGAGGCCCTGCTCGACGACTGCCGCCAGTACGTGGCCACGACCGGTCGGCGGGTGAGCTTCGAATACATCCTGTTGGGAGGTCTCAACGACCAGCCCCACCACGCCGAGGCGCTGGCGCGGTTGATCCGCGGCTTTCAGAGCCACGTGAACCTGATTGCCTACAACCCGATCGAGGAGGAGGACTTCCAGCGCCCCACGGCGGCGGCGGTGGAGGCCTTCCGCCGTGCCCTGCAGCAGCGCCACATCGCCGTGAGCGTGCGCGCCAGCCGCGGTTTGGATGCCGATGCCGCCTGCGGCCAGCTGCGGCGGCGCCACGCCGGCTGAGATGGGCGGTTGCCCGGACCGCCGCTGTGGGCTGGTTCCTCGATCGCCTCCATACTGCGGCCGATGCAAGGGCGGACGATGCACCCGATCGACTGGCTGATCCTGATCGGCTACCTGGTGGCCAGCCTGGCGGTGGGGTTGTGGCTGTCGCGCCGCAACCGCAGCCAGGCCGATTACTTCGTGGCGGGCCGGCAGCTGAAGGGTTGGCTGGCTGGCGCCTCGATGGCGGCCACCACCTTCTCCGTGGACACACCCCTGTATGTGGCTGGCCTGGTGGGGGCGCGGGGTCTGGCTGGCAACTGGGAGTGGTGGAGCTTCGGCGTGGCCCACGTGGCCATGGCCGTGGTGTTCGCTCCCCTGTGGCGCCGCAGCGGTGTGCTCACCGATGCCGCCTTCACCGAGCTGCGCTACGGCGGGGCCACGGCGGCCTGGTTGCGGGGCATCAAGGCCTTTCTGTTTGCCGTGCCGATCAACTGCATCGGCATCGGCTATGCCTTTCTGGCCATGGCCAAGGTGAGTG
>JAGYNF010000203.1 GCA_018400215.1 Cyanobium sp. M55B138
CGGTGTCGTCCTCTTCCGTCGTGCCGGCGGGGATGAGCTTGATCTGCTTGCGGCCCAGCTTGATTTCAAACTCATCGCCGGGCTCCAGATCGAGCATGGCGGTGTAGGCCTTGCCCACCAACAGGTTGCCGTTGCCCTGCACGGTGGCCACGTAGCTCAGCTTGCGGCCACCTTTGCCAGTGCTCCGGCCAGAGCTATCGGTGCCTAGGTTCACGCCTTTGGCGCCCAGCAGGGCCTCGTAGAAGGCCGTGAAGTTCAGGCGCTCACTGCCGTCTTTCTTGCTGCTCACATAGCCGCAGCTGCGCACCAGCTCTGATTTGGAGACATCGCCCAGCTCCTTGACTTTGGCGAGCAGATCAGATCCAGTCAGCATGGGTGGAAATCACAAACTGCTTTACTTTAACAAGTCTGATGCCAATAGTCACCCTATGGCCGTATTGGTTGAGACCCTGATTGGTTCAGACAAAACAGATGGCATGGCTCTGTTTACAGGTGGAGGCACAGAACCGACCGCTCAGGGTCATGACCCTTGAGGACAGCGAAACCTCGTAGGCGGGGATGGGCGGAATCGGCAGCCGGTTGGAGTGCTGGGGACTGGTCGCACCGTGAGGTGCGCTTGGCAGCACAGTGCTGCTGGGCATGGGGGGAAGTTGCGTTGCAGTCATGGGGCTTGCCGCTGATGGCGGTGCATGGCATTTGCTCTTGCCATGCAGCCCAAGCCCCCTCAGCCCAGCAGTAACCACCTCCCGCCACGGCCCGTCGCCCCGCCACCAGCATGGGAACAACAAAATCAGCATCATGCTTCTGAATCCGCTCTGGCCATTCACCACAGCGAAGGTGCTGGCGGGGCAGGGCTGCTCAGAAGGCATAGCGCAGGCTGAGCATCACGCCATGGCTCCGCAGGTCAGCCTTGGTGCCGCCGATGGCAATGCTGCGGGTGCCACTGGCACGCACCACGGTTGCCTGGCCACTGGCGGTTTGCACCTGGCCCAGATCGGTGTAGCGGTAGGCCAGATCCAGATCGAACCGTTCACCCAGGGGCACGCTGAATCCAGCGGTGAGCAGGTAGGCCAGATCGGTGCGGCTGCCGCCCGGTGTGGTGGTGGTGGCCGTGGCGGAGAGGCTGGGGAAGGCGTAGGTCATCGAGCCCATGCGGTTGCGGGCCACGCCAAGGCCCGCCCCAAGGAAGGGGCGGACCTGGCCGATGCGGGGCAGATCGACATAGGCCACACCAAAACCCGCCAGCGACGACACCGAGCCGTTCACCGGCTGGTTGGCGCCGGCACCGAGGAAGTTGCTCTGGCCGCTGAAGTCCATGTTGGCCCGCCAGCTGAGCAAGGCTTCTGCTCGCAACCAGTCGTTGACGCGGTAGCCCAGGGCTGCATCGAGCACAGGCGTTGCATCGAACTCGCCAGGGGCACCCAACAGGCGGCCGTCATCGCCGTCGACGCAGCCGAACAGGGCTGGGGGCTCGGTGCTGGCGCAGTTGGCGTCGCGGTAGCGGCTGCCCTCGGGCCAGTCGACGCCGACGCCCAGGCGGCCGTAGAAGCCAGGTTGATCAGCAGGGCGGGGAAGAGCTGGCGGTTTCGCTGCTTCCTCCACCGCGGCCGGTGTTGGTTGCTGCGGATCAGCAGCAGGGTCTGGGGTGCTGGATTCGCTGCGGACGGGGGCAGTGCCGAGTAGGGCGCTGAGCAGAGCCAGGGGGATGGAGGCCCAGGGCCAACAGGCGCTGGGGTAGAGGGAGCGCATTGGGCAAACCTGCAGGCCAGGAGTGATTGTCGAGAACCAGAGAAATTTTCGAGGCCCCCGGGGCGCATTCGACATTTTCGGGGGTATCCCCCCTTGCCTCAAGGGCATTTCAGCAGGCGAACCCGCCAACGCCTCGCGCCCAGGGCTGAGCAGAATCGACTCCATGGAGTTCCACGCCGACCTCAGCCAACGGGCGCTGCTTGAGACCAACGCCCTGGCCTGGATGCCTTCGCCGATGGCCGGGGTGGAGCGGCGCCTGCTGGATCGCAGCGGCGATGAAGTGGCTCGGGCCACCTCGATCGTGCGCTACGCCCCGGGCAGCCGCTTTGAGCACCATGTCCATGGCGGCGGAGAAGAAATCCTGGTGCTGGAGGGCACCTTCAGCGATGAACACGGCGATTACTCCGCCGGCACCTATCTGCGAAATCCCGTTGGCAGCAGCCACCGGCCCTTCAGTGAGCAGGGCTGCACGATCCTGGTGAAGTTGCGGCAGATGCACCCGGCCGATCAGCAGCGGTTGGTGATCGACACCACCCATGCCACCTGGCGGCCGGGGCTGGTGCACGGGCTGCACGTGCTGCCTCTGCATGCCTTTGGATCGGAGCACGTGGCCCTGGTGCGCTGGGCTCCGGCCACGGTGTTTCAGCCCCATGGCCACCCCGGTGGTGAGGAGATCCTGGTGCTCTCAGGCATCTTCCAGGACGATCACGGCACCTATCCCGCCGGCAGCTGGCTGCGCAATCCACCCGGCAGCATGCACCGACCCTGGAGCGAGGCGGGCTGCACCATCTGGGTCAAAACCGGCCACCTACCCTCGACCTATAATGATGATGAATTGCTGCGATAACAAGTCATAGTAATGACAAATGATTTGCCGCCGGCGGCCAGCGCTACCGGGAGGGGAGCGCTGGCTGGGAACTGGGCCAACCGGCACCGCCGCTGGAGCAGGTTCTCCGTCACCACCCCCTCGCGTCCAGCAAGGGGGCGGCAGCCTGGCGTGGGATCGGCTGGGTGAGGTTCAAAGCCTCACTAACCGATCACAGGCGCTTGCAGGGCCACGGGTTGGGAGGAAACGGCGGCGAGATCGAGGGGGAAGTTATGGGCGTTGCGCTCGTGCATCGCCTCAATACCCAGGCCGCCGCGGTTGAGCACATCGGCCCAGGTGTTGATCACCCGGCCCTGGGCATCCAGCACCGAATGGTTGAAGTTGAAGCCGTTGACGTTGAAGGAGAAGCTGATCACCGCAAGCGTGGCGAACCAGATGCCGACAACGGGCCAGGCGGCGAGGAAGAAGTGGAGGCTGCGGCTGTTGTTGAAGGA
>JAGYNF010000204.1 GCA_018400215.1 Cyanobium sp. M55B138
CGCATCGACGTGCAGATCGCCCTGCGCGATATCCAGGCGGTGAAGGTGGATGTGCGCGATGGCCTCAACCCCCGCCGTCGCCTGGCCCTGAAGGTGCAGGGCCGCCGCGACATGCCCCTCACCCGGGTGGGAGAACCCATGCCCCTGGCGGATCTGGAAACGACCGGTGCCCAGCTGGCCCGCTTCCTGGGCGTGCCCCTGGAGGGCGTATGAGCGGGCTCTTGGGGCGTTCTCAGCCCAACTGGTGGCGCACCGTGTTGGTGGGCGGCCTGGGTGTGCTGGCTGCCGGTGTGATCGGTGGCTGCGCCGCCGAGGGCAATGCCGGCCGGCCGGTCGACTGCAGCACGGCGTCAACCCCCTGCCTGAGTGGCAGCGCCACCGTGGCGATGCAGACCAGCAAGGGGGAGGTGCGCTTCCAGCTTGATGGCGCCGCGGCGCCGCTCACCGCCGGCAATTTTGTTGATCTGGTGCAGCGGGGCGTCTACAACGGCACCGTTTTCCACCGGGTGGTGCGGGAGCCCACGCCCTTTGTGGTGCAGGGGGGGGATCCCCTCAGCGCCAATCCGCTCACCCCCCCCAACCAGTACGGCCAGGGCAACTACATCGACCCTGATCGCGGCGAGCCGCGGCTGATTCCCCTGGAAATTCGGCTCAGCCAGGAGGAGACCCCCCGCTATGGCCAGGAGCTCACCGCTCCTGGGGTCACCCGCCAGCTGGCCCTGGTGCACCAGCGTGGCGCCCTGGCCATGGCGAGATCGGCCGATCCCAATTCGGCCAGTGCCCAGTTCTATGTGGCCCTGCAGGCCCTGCCCGAGCTGGATGGTCGCTATGCCGTGTTTGGCCGCGTCAGCGGCGGGATGGAGGTGATCGATCGCATCCAGCAGGGCGACAAGATCATCAAGGCCACCGTGGTGGAGGGAGGCAAATTGGTGGGGCGAGCGGCCACCTAGGCGGGCAGCCGCTTCTCCGAGGCGGTGACCTTGAGCCAGGCCGTGTTCACCCCCGAGGCCCGTTCCAGGGCGACACGGCCGGTGCGGGCAATTTCGAGGATGCCGTAGGGCTCCATCACCTGCTCGAGGGCCACCAACTTGCCGGGATCCCCCACCACCTCCAGGGTGAGGGCCCCATCGGCCACGTCCACCACATTGGCGCGGAACACCTGCACCAGCTCGAGGATCTCACTGCGTTGCCGGGCCGGGGCGGCCACTTTGAGCAGCATCAGCTCGCGCTCCACCGCTGGAATGGTGGTGAGATCGATCACGCCGAGCACGTTCACCAGCTTGTCGAGCTGTTTGGTCAACTGCTCAAGGGTGCGGTCGTCACCCTCCACCACCATGGTGAGCCGGGAGACGCCGGATTTCTCGGCCGGGCCCACCGCCAGACTTTCAATGTTGAAGCCGCGGCGGGCAAACAGGCCGGAGATGCGACTCAGCGCCCCGGATTCGTCTTCCACCAGCACCGAGAGGGTGTGCTTCATGGCTGTGGGGCGGTGCCAGGGCAAGCGATGGGGCCAAGTTACTGGGCCAGCTCGGCGAGGGGGGCCGGGGGGAGGTCGTGCAGCCAGCGGAGCAGGGTGCTGTTGAAGCCCTCGGCGTCTTCGTCGTGGGGGCAGTGGCCGCAGTGCTCCAGCACCGCCAGGGGCAGGCCCGGCCGTTGCTTCAGGGCCTGGTGGGCCACCCGCAGGGGCACCAGCTGGTCGCGGCGGCCCCAGATGAGCAGCAGCGGGCGCTGCAGCCGCCGCAGCAGGGCCGGTGCCGTGGCGCCATGGGGGCGCAGGGCCATGGCGATGCTCATGGCACGCAGGGCCCGCACCGCCCCGGGGCGGCTGGCCGGACGGGCGATCAGGCGATGCAATTCCTGATCGCCGATCACCGGGGTGGCGTAGGCGCTCTGGATGCCCAGGTCGAGCAGGGGGGAGTGGGCCAGCAGGGGCACCAGCAGCTCCAGTGGCAGCAGGCGACAGAGCAGCATCACCAGCCAGCGCTTCAGCCGCCGCCGCCAGGGGGCACGCCGTGCCGGCCTGCCCCTGGGGGCGGTGAGCAGGGTGGGGTCGGGCAGGGGGGCGGCCACCACCGCCCGCACCCAGCGGGGGAAGAAGACGGCGCAACTGAGGGCCACCAGCCCCCCCAGGGAGTGGCCCACCAGCACCGCCGGGCGCCCCACCACCTGGGCCAGAAAGGCCCGCAACTGGCGGGCCCAAAGCCGGTTGTCGAGGTGCAGGGCCGGCTGGCTGGAGGCCCCGAAGCCGATCAGGTCGACCCCGTAGACGCACCAGCCCGCCGCCGCCAGCACGGCGGCATTGCGGCGCCAGTGGCCGCTGGCGGCCCCGAAGCCATGCACCAGCAGCAGGGGGGGATGGCTGGGGTCGCCGAGCATGCGCCAGTGGCAGCGCTGCCCCCGCCAGATCCATTGGCTGTGGCGCCCCCAGCCGGCATCGTGCTTGGCAGGCTGGGGCTGGCTGCTGTGCACCCGATTTCTCCAGAGTCCTGCGTTGATGCTCACTATTGCGAAGGGGCGGCCCAACTGCAGCTCGGCACCGGCTTCTTCCGGCCGGAATCGCGGCCGTCCCGCGATCTGGGCGTGCTGCTGGCCAGGCACCTGGCCGAGGCGGGGCCGCTGCGGCTGCTCGATGGCATGGCCGGCTGCGGCATCCGCGCCCTGCGCTACGGGCTGGAGGCGGGCGCGGCGGCCGTCTGGGCCAACGATGCCGACCCGGAGCGCCTGCCGCTGCTGGAGGCCAACCTGGCGCCGCTGCGCCAGCGGTCCTGCGCGCTGCGGGTCACGGCCCGCACGGTCCAGCAGCTCCTGGCCGATTGCCTGCTGCGCCAGGAGCGCTTTGAGCTGGTGGATCTCGATGCCTTCGGCTGTCCCGCCGCCCTGCTGCCCCTGGCGCTGGAGGCGGTGGCCTTCGACGGGGTGCTCTACCTGGCCAGCACCGATGGCCGCTCCCCCACCGGCCACGACCGGGCGGCGGCGATTCGCCGGCTCGGCGCGGCGGCCCGCGCCCA
>JAGYNF010000205.1 GCA_018400215.1 Cyanobium sp. M55B138
CTTCCCGCCTCGTGCAGCAGCTCACCGGCTGTGAGCGGGTGTATGGCATCGCCTTTGGTGAAGGCGCGCCGCATCTGCACCAGCATCTGATCCCGCGCTGGTCGAGCGATCCAGCTACCACCGCCTGGCGGGTGGCCGATCTGTACCGGGCCGTGGCGGCCGGTGAGCGCCCCCCGGCGGATCCGGCGCGGGTGGCGGCGTTGGTGCAGCGGGCTCGCCAGGTGATGGGACAGCATGGAACCACCGGTTGATTCAGGCTTCGCCATGGCTGCCATACCCCTCAGCGCCGATCAGATCGCCGCCCTGCCCGTTGATTGTCCCCAGTGGACCCTGACGGAGGGCAAGCTGCGACGCCAGCTGCAGTTTGCCGATTTTGTGGCCGCCTTCGGTTTCATGACCCAGGTGGCCCTCATCGCCGAGACGATGGGTCACCACCCCGAGTGGAGCAATGTGTGGAACAGGGTGACGATCCACCTCACCACCCACGACACCGGCGGCCTCTCCAACCTCGACCTGGAGCTGGCCCGCCGCATTGACCAGCTTGTTTGAACCCGGAACCACCAGCCTCGGCTGCCAGCCGGGGGTGGAATCGCTGGCACGGGCGATTCAGCTGTCGGTGTCGCCGGTGTTCCTGCTGGCGGGCATCAGCGGTTTGCTCGGGGTGCTCACCACCCGCCTCAGCCGGGTGGTGGATCGCCTGCTGCAGCTCCGCCGCGACCTCGATGCCCAGGAACGCCAGTTGGGCCACGCACCGGAGATCTCCCCGGCCCTGCTCTATGAACTGCAGCTGCAGCGCCGTCGACTGCGCCTGGCGATCGTGGCGATCACCCTCGCCACCCTCAGCTTTCTCACGGTGGCCACCCTGGTGATGTTGCTGTTCGTGGGGGTGGTGTCGCGGATCGACCTCTCGCCGCTGGTGGCCGTTCTGTTCATGCTGGCCATGGGCTTGCTGATGGCAGCGGTGTTGATGTTGGTGCTGGAAATCCGGCTGGGCAGTCGCCTGGCCAGCCGCTTCTAAGCCCCGGATCGGCGCCCCTGAAGGCCTAAACCAGCACCGGCAGCTGGGCGGGATCGCCCTGCTGGAACTGCAGCCGCTCGTTCACCACGTTGACGGCAATCGTGTGGCCGCCCGTGAACTGGCCCGCCAGGATGCCCTTGGCGATCGGCGTTTCCAGTTCGCGCTGGATGGCGCGCTTGAGCGGCCGGGCGCCATACACCGGGTCGTAGCCCACGCCGGCCAGCCAGTCGAGGGCGTCGGCATTGAGCTGAAGCGCCATCTTTTTGTCCTCCAGGCGCTTGGCCAGACGCTGCACCTGCAGCTCCACGATCTCGCGCAGTTCCTCCTGCCTGAGGCTGTGGAAGATGATCGTTTCATCCAGCCGGTTGAGGAATTCGGGGCGGAAATGACCCCGCAGTGCCTCATTCACCCGCGCTTCCATCTCGCCATGGCGGGCCGGATCGCCGGCCAGATCGAGAATGGAGCTGCTGCCGATGTTGCTGGTGAGGATCAGCACGGTGTTGGTGAAGTCCACCGTGCGGCCCTGGCCGTCGGTGACGCGGCCGTCATCGAGGATCTGCAGCATCACGTTGAACACGTCGGGGTGGGCCTTCTCCACCTCGTCGAACAGGATCACCGCGTAGGGCCGGCGCCGCACCGCTTCGGTGAGCTGGCCGCCCTCCTCATAGCCCACGTAGCCGGGAGGGGCACCGATCAGGCGGCTCACGGCGTGCTTCTCCATGTATTCGCTCATGTCGATGCGCACCATTGAGTCTTCGGAATCGAACAGCTGGGAGGCCAGGGCCTTGGAGAGTTCGGTCTTGCCCACGCCGGTGGGGCCGAGGAACAGGAAGCTGGCGATCGGCCGGTTGGGATCGCTGAGGCCGGCACGGGAGCGCTGGATGGCATCGGCCACGGCCGTCACGGCCTGGCCTTGGCCCACCACGCGGGTGTGCAATTCATCCTCGAGCTGGAGCAGTTTCTCCATCTCGCCTTGCACCAGCTTGGCCACCGGGATGCCGGTCCACTTGGCGATCACCTCGGCGATGTCGTCTTCAGTGACCTCTTCGCGCAGCAGGCTCTTCTCGCGGCCCTCGCCGCCCCCAGCAGGGCCCCGGTTCAGCTCGGCCTCCTTGGTGGCCAGCTTTTTGTGCAGGTCGGCCAGGGTGCCGTATTCGAGTTCGGCGGCCTTGTTGAGGTCGTAGTTGCGCTTGGCCTGCTCCACCTGCAGCTGCACCTGCTCGATCTCCTCCTTGATGGCGCTGAGTTCATCGATCGAACCCTTTTCCTGCTGCCATTGGGCGTTGAGGGCGCTCTGCTGTTCGCTGAGATCGGCCAGCTCCTTTTCGAGCCGCTCGAGCCGGTCGCGGCTGGCGGCATCGGATTCCCGGCCGAGGGAGAGCTTCTCCATCTCCAGCTGCAGGATGCGCCGGTCGAGTTCGTCGATCTCCTCGGGCTTGGAGGTGATCTCCATCTTCAGCCGGGCGGCCGATTCATCCATCAGATCGATCGCCTTGTCGGGCAGGAAGCGATCGGCGATATAGCGGCTGCTCAGCACCGCCGCCGCCACCAGGGCGTTGTCGGCGATGCGCACGCCGTGGTGCACCTCGTAGCGCTCCTTCAGACCACGCAGGATCGAGATGGTGTCCTCCACGGTGGGCTGGTCCACGAACACCTGCTGGAAGCGGCGCTCCAGGGCCGGATCCTTTTCGATGTGCTGGCGGTGCTCGTCGAGGGTGGTGGCGCCGATGCAGCGCAGTTCGCCCCGGGCCAGCATCGGTTTGAGCAGGTTGCTGGCATCCATGGCGCCGCCGCTGGCACCGGCCCCCACCACGGTGTGAATCTCGTCGATGAACAGCACGATCTGGCCTTCGGAGGCCGTGACCTCCTTGAGCACGGCCTTGAGCCGCTCCTCGAATTCACCGCGGTACTTGGCACCGGCGATCAGGGCTCCCATGTCGAGCGATACCAGCTGGCGGTTCT
>JAGYNF010000206.1 GCA_018400215.1 Cyanobium sp. M55B138
CGGCGAGTCGATTGCTGCCGAACGCTGCTATGTGGTCGGTGAGCCGCCCCGGCCGGGCCTGATCCACGAGCAGCCGGCCGGGATGGAGAAAACCGCCTGCAACTACGCCTACATCGCCGAGATCTGGCCCCAGCTCGACTGGTATCTCGAGGGCGGCGACTTTTACGTGGGCGTGCAGA
The DNA here is from genome assembly GCA_018400215.1 of Cyanobium sp. M55B138. Classification (GTDB taxonomy): domain Bacteria; phylum Cyanobacteriota; class Cyanobacteriia; order PCC-6307; family Cyanobiaceae; genus NIES-981. Next base: position 180 of record JAGYNF010000206.1, read on the forward strand.
CCAAGCGGGGCTGTCCCCACAACTGCTGCTATTGCGTGTACACGGTGGTGGAGGGCAAGGCGGTGCGGGTGAATCCCGTGGAGGAGGTGATCGCTGAGATGGGCCAGCTCTATGACCGCGGCGTGCGCGGCTTCTGGTTCACCGATGCCCAGTTCATCCCGGCCCGTCGCTACATCGAGGACGCCAAGGCCCTGTTGCGGGCGATCCTGGCCGAGGGCTGGACGGACATCCGCTGGGCCGCCTACATCCGCGCCGACAACCTCGATGCCGAGCTCGCCGAGCTGATGGTGGCCACCGGCATGGAGTATTTCGAGATTGGCATCACCTCCGGCTCCCAGGAGCTCGTGCGGAAGATGCGCATGGGCTACAACCTGCGCACCGTTTTAGAGAGCTGCCGCATGCTGGCCCGCGCCGGCTTCCGGGAGCATGTGTCGGTGAACTACTCGTTCAATGTGATCGACGAGCGCCCTGAAACGATCCGCCAGACGGTGGCGTACCACCGCGAACTCGAGCGCATTTTCGGGGCCGACAAGGTGGAGCCCGCCATTTTCTTCATTGGCCTGCAGCCCCACACCCATCTCGAGCAGTACGGCTTCGACCAGGGGCTGATCCAGCCGGGCTACAACCCGATGAGCATGATGCCCTGGCATGCCCGCAAGATGCTCTGGAACCCGGAGCCGATGGGCAGCACCTTCGGCCGGATCTGCCTGGAGGCCTTTGCCACCAACCCCGGCGATTTCGGCCGCACGGTGATGGCGCTGTTGGAGCGCGACTACGGCGTGGCGCCGTTGGAGGAGGCGCTGCATGCGCCGGTGGAGGGGCGGCGGGCCCTGGCCACGGCCACCCGTTGACGCCACCGCAGGCCGGCCAGCAGCAGCCCCAGCCCCAGCCAGCCCAGCAGGCCGCCGATCGGGTTCACATCCCCCTCCCCGGGCCCCACGAGCCAGGCCGGGGCCCCGGCCCGTAGCTCCAGCACCCCCTTCTGCAGCACAAACCAACCGCCCACCAGGCCGCCGTGCAGGCCGATCGCCCCCCAGAGGTTGCCGGCCTGGTGTCGCCTCAGCTGGGCCAGCGCCAGCCCCAGCAGCGTGAGCCCGCCCAACAGGGCCAATCCGGTCGCTGGCGGCAATCGATACCAGGGATGCACCAGCGCAAACAGCAGGGCCTGCAGCCCCAGGGCGCGTCGCTTGGGGAGCAGGAGCTCCAATTCGCCCCACAGCCAGCCGCGAAACAACAGCTCTTCTGCAAATCCCACCCCCAGCAGCAGGGCCAGGCCGTTGGCCACCAAGGCCGGGCTGAGGGCGCCGCGCCACTGGGCCTGGCCGCCCAGCAGCAGCACGCCGGCCACCGGGGCCAGGAGTGCCGCGGCCAGCCCCACCCCCTGCAGGAATCCCCGGGACCCGGCCAGGCCGCCCCCAGCCGTCAGCCCCAGGCGCTGCCAGGGATGGGAGTCGCCCCACACCCGCCGTAGCCGCAGCGGCAGGGTGAGCAGCAGCAGCGCCAGGGTGATCCCCAGCCCGGCCAGATCCAGCTGGTCTGGGCGCCAGTTGGCCGCCACCAGGGCCAGGGGCCGGGAGAGCAGCCAGCCGGCGCCGTAGAGGAGTGGCACGTAGAGGAGCGTGCCGAGCGGGTGTGGCCCGGCTCTGCCGGCAGCCGGTTCGCTCACTCCTCGGGCTCGATCGTGCTGGAGAGGCCCTTGGCTTTAAGGCTCTCGCAGTAGAACTCGGCCGGTTCGATGTCGCACACGATCACCAGGCCCACGCCGGTGTTGTGGGCCTGCAGCATCACGGCGATGGCGTCCTGCTCGCTGAGGCTGGGCACCACCTCCCGCAGGGTGGTCACCACATACTCCATGGCGTTCACCGGGTCGTTGTGCAGCAGCACCTTGTAGCGGCGTTGGGGCTGGCGCACCCGCTCAGGGGCTTTCTCCAGCACCGTTGCCCCGCCAGGGGATCGACTGGGGGTTTGCGTGGCTCGTGGTGAGGCGGCAAAAACCGACATGACCTGTAGGGGCAGATGGGCTGGAGCTGGGGCAGAACGCAGTCGCGCCATAGTTTAAAAAGCCGCTGTTTGGCGCAGGGGTTCAGCGCTAGAGCGCCGCCTTGATCCGCCCCATCGCCTCCTCCACGTTCTCGCGGCTGTTGAAGGCCGAAAGGCGGAAGTAGCCCTCGCCGGCGGCACCGAAGCCGCTGCCGGGGGTGCCCACCACATTCGCCTGGCTCAGCAGCAGGTCGAAGAAGCCCCAGGAATCCACGCCCTCCGGGGTTTTGATCCACACGTAGGGGGCCTGCTCACCGCCATACACCGCCAGGCCGGCGGCGCCCAGTTCGCGGCGAATGATGGCCGCGTTCTCCATGTAGAAGCTGATCAGCCCCTTCACCTGGGCCTGGCCCTCGGGGGAATACACGGCTTCTGCGCCGCGCTGCACGATGTAGCTCACGCCGTTGAACTTGGTGCACTGGCGCCGGTTCCACAGGCCCCACAGTTCCACTTGCTCGCCATGGGCCGCCGTGCCCATCAGGCCGCGGGGCACCACGGTGAGGGCGCAGCGGGTGCCGGTGAAGCCGGCGTTCTTGGAGAAGGAGCGGAACTCAATCGCGCACTCCCGCGCCCCTTCGATCTCATAGATCGAGTGGGGCAGCGAGGGGTCCTGGATGAAGGCCTCGTAGGCGGCGTCGAACAGGATCAGGGCGCCGTTGGCGCGGGCATAGTCCACCCAGGCCTGGAGCTGTTCCTTCGTGGCGACTGCCCCGGTGGGGTTGTTGGGGAAGCA
>JAGYNF010000207.1 GCA_018400215.1 Cyanobium sp. M55B138
CCTCCAGGCCCATCGCCTGGTCTTCGCTCACCACGGTGGCACCGGTGAGGATGGCGATGTCGGCCAGCATGGCCTTGCGCCGGTCACCGAAGCCCGGCGCCCGCACGGCGGCCACCTGCAGCACACCGCGGTTCTTGTTCACCACCAGGGTGGCGAGGGCTTCCCCTTCCACCTCCTCGGCGATGATCAGCAGGGGCCGGCCGGCCTTGCTCACGGCTTCCAGCACCGGCACCAGGTCGGTAATCGCGCTGATCTTGCGGTCGGTGATCAGGATCAGGGCGTTTTCAAAGACGCACTCGAGGCGCTCCTGGTCGGTGACGAAGTACGGGGAGCTGTAGCCCCGGTCGAAGGCCATGCCTTCGGTGATTTCCAGTTCGGTGGCCAGGGAGGTGGATTCCTCCACGGTGATCACGCCATCGGCGCTCACCTTCTCCATCGCCTCAGCGATCATGCGGCCGATCTCCTCGTCGTTGCCGGCACTCACGGTGGCCACCTGGCGGATGGCGTCGCCGCTGACGGGCTGGGCTCGGTCGCTGATGCCCCGCACCACCTGGGCCACGGCCTTTTCCATCCCCCGGCGCAGGCCCACCGGGTTGGCACCGGCGGCCACGTTGCGCAGCCCCTCATGCACCAGCGATTGGGCAATCACCGTGGCGGTGGTGGTGCCGTCGCCAGCGGTGTCCTTGGTTTTGCTGGCCACCTGCTGGATCAGCTTGGCGCCCACGTTTTCAAACGGATCCTCGAGTTCGATCTCCTTGGCGATCGTCACGCCATCGTTCACGATCTCGGGAGCGCCGAACGACTTCTCCAGCACCACATTGCGCCCCTTGGGACCGATGGTGACCCGCACCGCATCGGCGAGGGCGTTCACACCGCGTTCCAGGGCTGCGCGGGATTCATCAGAAAAGCTGACCAGCTTGGCCATCGGAGAGGGAAATCGCTTTGAAACCAGCGTCCCATGAAGGGCGGCCCCCCGGCGGTGGGGAAAGCCGAATCAGCCAGGCCCCGATAGGGTTCTGACAAGCGCATGCGGGCCCTCCGGCCGCCCATGGACGACCTGCTGCATACAGCCCTCGAGACGGCCCTGGACACCGCTGCGGAAGCGGTGGTGCTGGATCCCACCACCAGCGCCAACGCCATGGTGTTTGTGCTGATCACCCTGTTGGGGGTGGTGATGGCCCTGATCTATGTGCCGCTGCGGCTGTTCCTGACCCTCACCGCCCGGGGTCGGCGGCTGCGCTTGTTGCAGCGCATTCGCCAGTTGCGGGAGGAGTTGGGCAGGCCGGTGCAGCCCTAGCCGCTCAGCGCATCACCATGCCGCCATCCACCTGCAGCACCTGGCCGGTGATGTAGGCGGCGGCGGGGTCCGCGGCCAGGAAGCGCACGGCACCGGCCACCTCGGCTGGCTGGCCCATGCGGCCCAGGGGAATCGCCTTCAGGATCGGTTCCTTGTCCAGGTCGGCGGTCATGGCGCTCTCGATGAAGCCGGGCGCCACCGCATTCACGGTGACGCCGCGGCTGGCGAATTCTGCGGCGCTGCTGCGGGTGAGACCGATCACGCCGGCCTTGGCGGCGCTGTAGTTGGCCTGGCCGGGGTTGCCCATCAGGGCCACCACCGAGGTGATGTTGATGATGCGGCCGGCCCGCGCCTTGAGCATGGTGCGGCTCACGGCGCGGGTGCAGAGGAACACGCCGGTGAGGTTGAGGTCGATCACGCTCTGCCAGTCGGCGCTCTTCATCCGCATCAGCAGGCCGTCGCGGGTGATGCCGGCGTTGTTCACCAGCACGTCGAGGCGCCCCTCCTTCGCCAGCACCGCCTTCACCAGCGCCTCCACCTGCTCCTCATCGGCCACGTTGGCCTGGTGGGCCCAGGCCTGGCCGCCCGCCGCCTGGATCGTGGCCACCACCGCCTCGGCGGCCTCCGGCGAGCTGGCGTAGTTCACCACCACCGTGGCGCCGGCGGCCGCCAGTTCCTGGGCGATGGCGGCTCCGATGCCCCGGCTGGCGCCGGTGACAAGCGCGACCTGGCCGGCAAGGGAGGTGGCGGGGGGCATGGGGCGCGGGGATCAACGATGGGGGCGATCGTATGGCCCGCCCGCTTCAGCCCAGCCCCAGGGCCTCCAGCACGGCGTCGGGCTGGAGGTTGGCCAGCTCACCGGCGCCGCCCACGCCCTTCACGCCGTCGCGGCTGGGCAGGTCTGCCGTGCTGCGGCCCAGGGCCACCAGCGGCACACCGAGCATCAGGGCCAGTTCGATGCTGGTTGGATCACTGGCCAGCACCACGTCGGCACTGGCCAGGCGGGCGGCCCGCTGGCGGGCTGAGCCGCCATCCGCCCCCAGGGTGCGCAGGCCCGGCAGCCGCTGGCGGATCTGCCCAGGCAGGCTCTGCCATTGGGATTGGGGCCAGTCGCCGCCGCCGCCGGCGGGCGCCAGCAACAGCAGGGGCCCCTCGCCGGGGGGTAGGGCGGCGCCGGCGGCCTCCAGATCCGCTTTGGCCAGGCTGAGGCGGAAGGCGTCGGCATCGAGCCCCACGCCGATCGGCTGGAGAAAGGCCTGCCAGGTCTGGGCCCCCCAGCCCGATTCGGGCAGCTGCACCCGCTCGGTGGCGGAAAACCCCGCCGTGGCGATGCGGGTGGGGATGTGGCTCATCGACAGCATCAGGTCCATCTGGCGGCTGGGGGCGCCATTGATGCAGAGCTGGAAGTCGGGTTCGCGCACGGAGCCCAGCAGGTTGGCCCAGTCGGCCAGGGTGGCCGTGGCGAAGGGGAAGGGGATGGGCCGCACCCCGGCTGGATGGAGGCCCCACAGCGGCATGGCGGCCGGGGGGCACACCACCCAGGCCGAGGCCTGCAGTTGCTCCGCCACGGCGGCCACGGCCGCGAAGGCCTGGAGCTGACGGCTGCTCTCGCCCGGAATCAGGAACAGGGCGCGCATCTCGCTGCTGGGC
>JAGYNF010000208.1 GCA_018400215.1 Cyanobium sp. M55B138
CAGCAGCTACGGCGCCCCCGAGCTCGACAGCGCCACAGACGCCCCCGGGCCCACTCCATAGGATCGAACCCCATCGCCCCAGCACCGCGCCCCATGGCTCTGCAACCCGCCGCCGGTGCCAGGGATCTCAACCCCAGGGAGGTTGAGCAAAACAGGGCCATCCGCACCGCCCTGGCGGAGGTGTATCGGCTCTGGGGCTACCAGGAGGTCGATCCGCCCAACTTCGAGCGCATCGACACCCTGGAGGCCGGGGGCGGCATCGACGGGCGTGAACTGGTGCTGCTGGCCAGCGAGGACCGCCTCGGCCTGCGGCCGGAGCTCACAGCTTCGATTGCCCGGGCCGCCAGCACCAGGATGGCCGAGCGCCCCAGGCCCCTGCGGCTGTGGGCCGACGGCACCACCTATCGCTGCAGCACGGGCGATAGCGGCCACCAGCGCATCCTCGAGCAACTGCAGAGCGGTGTGGAGTTGCTGGGGGAACCCTCGGCGGCGGCCGACGTGGAATTGATCAGCCTGTTGCTGGCCGCGACGACCAGGCTGGGCCTCGGGGCTGCCCAGCGCCCCCAGCTGCTGGTGGGCCACCACGGCCTGCTCACCGCCCTGCTGGCCGAGGTGCCCGAACCGCTGCGGGCCGCTGCCCGGCGGGCGCTCACGGATTTCGACCCCCTGGCCCTGGAGGCGTTGCCCCTGGGCGACCTCCAGACCAGCCGCCTGCGGGCCGTGATGCGACTGCGGGGAACCCCCAGCCAGGTGCTCTACGGCCTGGAGCAATGGCTCGGCCCCATTCCCCTGCTGGCCGATCTGGCCCAGATCCTCGCTGCGGTGCGTCCGGCGGCCGAGCGGGGCGAGGTGGCACTGCGGCTCGACCCCACCTTCCAGCCCCACTTCGCCCTCTACGACGGCCTGGTGTTGAAGCTGGTGTGCCAGGGCCAGCAGGCGCCCCTGGAAATCGCCAGCGGCGGCCGCTACGACGGCCTGGTGGGGCGCTTCAGTGCCGATCCGCAGCTGGCCGCAGGCGTGGGCTTTGGCTTCGACGTGGGAACCCTGCGGGAGCTACGCGGCCACGGCTGGTGCCAGCCCGACCCCGTCGCCCGGGTGCTGGTGAGCTATGCCGCCGCAACGCCCCTGGCCACCGCCCTGGCGGCACTGGCGGAGCTGCACCAGGCCGGCACCGCCGCCGAACTGCACCCCCAGCCCCTGGCCGGCCAGGGCGAGGCCGAGCAGGTCGCCCGCAGCCGCGGCTGTTCCCGGGCCCTGTGGCTGGCTCCTTAAGATTTCCCCAGCGACCTGTGCTCCTTGGCCCACACCATCGTGACCAACACCTGCGAAGGCGTCGCCGATTGTGTCGATGCCTGTCCGGTGGCCTGCATCCACCCGGGGCAGGGGGCCAACCGCAAGGGCACCAGCTTTTATTGGATTGACTTCGACACCTGCATCGACTGCGGCATCTGCCTGCAGGTGTGCCCCGTGGCGGGCGCCATCCTGCCGGAGGAGAAGCCCGAACTGCAGCAGGCGGGGTGAGCGACAGCACCCTCCCCGATGCGTCGCGGCCGGTCGCCCTGCTGGTCTTTGATGGCGGCTGTGTGTTCTGTCGCCATTTTGCCGAGCTGAGCGAGCTGCGCAGCGGCATTCCGGGCCTGCAGATCCGCGATGGCCGCAGCGACCATGCCCTGCGTCGGCAGCTCGAGCAGCGCGGTGTGCTGTTGCGCGATGGCGCCATCGTGGTGGCTGACGACCAACTCCTGCACGGGGCCGAGGCCATCGCCTGGCTCTGCGCCCAGATGCGGCCCAGCGCCCCCCTGCTGGAGCTGCTGGTGCCGCTGTTGGCCACCCCCCAGCGCAGCCGTCGGCTGTATCCGCTGTTGTTGCTGGCCCGCCGGGCCGCCCTTGCCCTGCGGGGCCTGCCCCTCGACCCCAACCGGGCAGCGGACTGCCCCGGCGGCGCCGCCCCGGCGAGGCCAGGTTGATCGCCCCGCCACCCTGGCCCCTGCCAAGCAGCGAGGTGCTGGCATGGACATTGCTGCTGCTGGCGGCGGCAGCAGCCCTCGGCCTCACCATCTTGATTACCGGCCTGGCCCTGGTCTTTGCCAGGGCGCCCCGGTTGCAGCTGGCTGCCGACTGCCAGCCGGCCACCAGCCTCACCGTGGTGGTGCCGGCCTACAACGAAGCCGCCAACATCGCCGCCTGCCTGGCCAGCCTGTTGGCCAGTGCGCCCCCCTGCCCCCGTTGGCATGTGCTGGTGGTGGACGACCGCTCCAGCGATGCCACCGCCGCCCTTGCCCGGAGCACCGCCGAGCGACTGGGGGCGGGGCCGGAGCGATTTTCCCTGCTGGATGCCGGCCCCCGCCCGACAGGGGAACGCTGGGTGGGCAAGAATTGGGCCTGCAGCCGGGCGATGGCCAACGTCGACAGCGCCTGGGTGCTGTTTGTGGATGCGGACGTGCGCCTGCAGCCCACCACCCTGCAACGGGCCCTGGGTCAGGCGATCAGCGAGGGGGCGGACCTGCTCAGCCTGGCGCCACGGCTGAGCTGCGGCTGCCTGGCCGAATGGATGGTGCAGCCGATCATGGCCAGCCTGCTGGGCCTGGGATTTCCCATCACAGCCACCAACGACCCGGCCGACCCCACGGCCTTTGCAGCAGGCCCCTTCATGCTGTTTCGCCGCTCGGCCTATGGGGCCATCGGCGGCCATGCCGCCCTGGCGGGGGAGGTGGTGGAGGATCTGGCCCTGGCACGGCGCATCAAGGCGGCAGGCCTGCGGCTGCGCTACCTGCTGGGGCTCGACGCCGTGGAGCTGCGCATGTATGCCGACTTCGCCGCCCTCTGGGAGGGCTGGAGCAAGAACTGGTTTGTGGGGCTGGATCGCAGTGTGGCCAAGGCGCTCGGCGCCGCCATGGTGGTGCTGCTGCTCTTTAGTGGCCCCTGGCT
>JAGYNF010000209.1 GCA_018400215.1 Cyanobium sp. M55B138
AGCCTCTGGGGCGACCACATCCACCTCGGCCACTACGGCACACCCCCCAGGCCAGCAACCGCGGTGGATTTCCGCCAGGCCAAGGCGGCGTTTGTGCACGAGCTGGTGCGCTGGAGTGGCCTCGACCAGCTGCCCCCGGGCTCGAAGGTGCTGGATGTGGGCTGCGGTATCGGCGGCAGTGCCCGGATCCTGGCGCGCGACTACGGCTTCGATGTGCTGGGCATCAGCATCAGCCCCGCCCAGATTGCCCGGGCCCAGGCGCTCACCCCCGCCGCCCTGGACCACTGCCGATTTGCGGTGATGGATGCCCTGGCCCTCGATCTGCCCGACGGTTGTTTCGACGCCGTGTGGAGCGTGGAGGCCTGCCCCCACATGCCCGACAAGCAGCGCTATGCCGATGAACTGCTGCGGGTGTTGCGACCGGGGGGCCGCCTGGCGGTGGCGGACTGGAACCGGCGGGATCCGGCCGATGGCGCCATGAACCGGCGGGAGCGTTGGGTGATGCGGCAACTCCTGGAACAGTGGGCCCACCCTGAATTCGCCAGCATCCGCTCCCTCAGCCGCAACCTGGCGCTGAGCCCCTGGGCCGCCGCCATGGCCGTGGACAGCGCCGACTGGACAGCCGCCACCCTTCCCTCCTGGATCGATTCCATCCTCGAAGGCGTACGCAGGCCCGCAGCGGTGCTGGGGCTGGGGCCAGGGGCCGTGCTGCAGGGCCTGCGCGAGACGCCCACCATCCTGCTGATGCACTGGGCCTTTGCCACCGGCCTGATGCAGTTCGGGGTGTTCCGGGGGCTGAAACCGGCTCAGGCCAGCGTGGTGAGCGGGTAGGTGCCAAACAGGGCCAGATGCTCACAGAGGGGAGCCAGCTCGGCCAGGGCCGCGTCTAATCCGTCGGTGCAGGGGGCCTCCCCCTCCCCGTCGGCACGAGCACCAGCATCAGCACCAGCATCCGGAGCGAGCTCCAGATCCACGAAAAAGATGTATTCGCCCATCTCCCGCTTGGAGGGCCGCGACTCGATGCGACTCATGTTGAGCCCCCGCTGCGCGAAGCAGGTGAGCGCCTGCAGCAGGGCGCCGGGTTGATTCGAATGCAGGGAGAAGGCCAGGCTGGCAAGGGGCCCGCCCTGGTGGCGCGGCCCCCGGCGCAGCAGCAGAAAGCGGGTGCAGTTACCAGCCGCATCGTTGATCGGATAGGCCAGCTCCTGCAACCCATGTTCCTGGGCCGCCGGGCGTGAGGCCACCGCAGCCCGGAAACGACTCCCCACCACCATCCGCGCCGCCTCCGCCGTGGAACTGGTGGGGAGCTGCAGCGCCCCCGGCAGATGGGTCGCCAGCCACTGGCTGCACTGGGCCAGGGCCTGGGGATGGGAGAGCACCTCGCTCACCCCCTCCAGATCACCACTGCCGAGCAGGGCATGGCGAATCGGCAGCACCAGAGCCCTGGTGATCGCCAGCTCGGGATGCTCCCAGAGGGCATCAAGGCTCGTGGTGACACCGCCTTCCACCGAATTCTCCACCGGCACCACCGCCGCCTCGCAAGCGCCGCTGGCCAGGGCCTGAACCACCGCCCGGATGCCCCGCTGGGGCACCAGCTCCACATCCTGGAGATGCTCCAACTGCACAAGCTGCAGGGCGGCCTGCTCGCCATAGGTACCAACGGGGCCAAGGAAGGCAAGACGCATCGCAACTGCTGGCTGTACGGGCGGGCCGGAACGGGCCGATAGGATCATGCCGCGTCGGCCCGCTGGCCATGCCCCTGGCCTTCAGTGCCAGTCAGCAACTGCAACTCGCCCTGAACGAACAGCCCGAACGGCTGGCCACTTACCTGGCCCAGGAGGATCGGGTGGTGAAGGCCCTGCTGGACCCGGACCAGCTGCAGTTGCTCGCCCCAGGCCACTACCGCTATGCGGTGACCCACCTGCAGGTGTTCCAACTCCAGATCCAACCGGTGGTGCAACTGCGCACCCGGGCCCAGCCAGGGCGGATCGAGCTGGAGGCGGTCGAGTGCGACCTGGAGGGTCTGGGTCTGGTGGACGACTTTCAGCTCAAGCTCTTCTCCTGGCTTGAGGCAGGCGCCGAGGGGCTGGTGGGCGAGGCTCGGCTGGATGTGCAGGTGAGCCAGCCCGCCCTGCTGCGGCTGATCCCTGCCCGGGTGCTGGAGGCCACGGGGCGCTCCCTGCTGGCAGGCATCCTGCTGGGCATCAAGGGGCGGGTGGGCCAGCAGCTCCTGGCTGACTACCGGCAGTGGTGCCAGCAACCCTGAGCTTGCCGAGGAAACTGCGGCGGTGCAGGGGGGTGGGCCCCAGCCGCAGCAGGGCCTCGCGGTGCAGGGCCGTGCCGTAGCCCACGTGGCGCTCAAGGCCATAGCCAGGGAACCGCAACGCCAAGTGCTCCCGCACCAGGCGATCGCGGGCCTGCTTGGCCAGCACACTGGCGGCCGCAATCGCCGGGCAGAGCTGATCCCCCCGCACCAGGGTGCGCTGCGCACCGGCCCAGCCCCGCAGGGGCAGCACCCCATCCACGATCACCAGGGCGGGCGGGCCAGGCAATTTCTGCAGGGCCCGATGCATGGCCCACTCCGTGGCCCGGCGAATGCCCAGGCGGTCAATTTCAGCCGCCGAGGCCTGGCCGAGGGCCCAGCAGCGGGCGTGGGCTTCGATGGCCGGCACCAGGGCCGCCCGCCGCTTTGGGCTGAGGGCCTTGCTGTCGGTGAGGCCCAGGGATTGGAGGGGAGCCACCGCCCGGGCCGGCAGCACCACCGCCGCCGCAAAGACGGGGCCAAACAGGCAACCCCGCCCCACCTCATCAATGCCGGCCTCAACCGACAACTCAGCTGCTGGCGGACGAACGGCGGCGGCGGCGGCGGGGCTTGCCGGCATCGTCGAGCTCCGGTTCCACAGGGGC
>JAGYNF010000021.1 GCA_018400215.1 Cyanobium sp. M55B138
CGCGCTGTTCAGGACGGCATCCGGGATGGGAGCGGCAAGCTCGCCCTGGCCGAAGCCCTCCTGGCCGAGGCCCAGGCCAGCGGCCACAACAACCACGCCCTGCTCACCTCCCTGTTGGAGGCGGTGGGCAACGACGAAAACTTCATGGTGGAGGACTGACCCCCGCAGCTTCAGCGGTTACCGCCGCTGGAATGCTCAAACAACAGGTGGAAGCGCTGCCGGTCGAGCTCCGCCATCACGGGCAGGCAGCCAAAGCAGCGCTCAGCCAGCTCCCAGCGGGCCTCCCGCTTGAGCATCGTCTCCAGCTGGTCACGGGCGGGCAACAGATAGCGCACATCGCCGGCCGCATAGGTGAGCTGGGCTTCACTGAGGTCTTCCACCCGGCCCCAATCGGAGCTCTGGGCCTGCTTGTCGAGCTCCACCCCCACCAGCTCCTGCACCACCTCCTTGAGCCCGTGCCGGGGGCTGTAGGTGCGGGCCAGGCGGCTGGCCACCTTGGTGCAGAAGATCGGCTGCACGGTGATGCCGAGGTTCTCCGCCAGGGCAGCCACATCAAAGCGGGCGAAGTGGAACACCTTCTCGATCGCCGGGTTCTGCATCAGGGCCTGCAGGCGGGGGGCCTGCCGCTGCCCCAGGGCCAGGCGGATGCAGCACACGTTGTCGTGGTCGTCGCAGATCTGCACCAGACAGAGCCGGTCACGGCCATGGATCAGGCCCATCGCCTCGGTGTCCACCGCCAGGGCCCGGGCGCCGGCATAGAGGGCGGCCCACTCGGCGTCCAGGTCGCCGTCAAAGACGGCAAAGCGGGCGGGGGCAGGCAGGTTGCTGGAGGGAGCGGCGGTCATCGGGGCAGCGGTTGGCAGGGCGTCGCCCCATCGTGACAACCCACCCTCCCCTGCCATGGGGGGCAGAATGGTGCGATGGCCACCACCGGCTCCACCCTGCTGCTCACCCTGCTCCTGGCGGTCGGCCTGGTGTTTTTCCTGCGGGCTGCCAGCAAGGACCGCACCACCACTGTGGAGGTGCGGTCGTCGAAGCCGCCGCTGGAGGTGCTGCCCAGCCTGAGCGACTGGCTGCAGCAACGCGGTTGGCAGGCCGAGGCCAGCGACCCCGATCGGCGCAGTCTGCGTTTCCGCGGCCAGGTGCGCTCCAGCCCCTGGCTGGCCGTGCTGCTCTCGGTGCTGGGGGGGCTGGGCGCCGGCTGCCTCGGCCTGGTGCTGCGGCAGCTCCTCCCCCAACTGGCCTGGTGGCCCCTGCTGTTGATCGGCCTGGGCCCCCTGGCCGGGCTGCTCTACCGGCGCCGGGCCAGCCGGGATGAAACCGTGGAACTGCGACTGCTCAGCCACGACCTCGCCACCGGCAGTGCCCTGCGCCTGCGGGCCCACCGCGATGAATTGATCGCCCTTGAGCTGGAGCTGGGGCCCAGCCTCGGCCTGTTCAGCGACACCAACCTGCTCAGCTCGCCCATCTGATGGCGCGACGCCGCTGGCTGCTGCTTGTGACCGTGGCCTGCCTCGGCCTGGGCCATGCGGCGGCCGCCCATGCCCCCACGGCCAGCGGCCCCGACCCCCTCACGGGCCCCCGCAGCCGCCTCAGCGACCAGAAGGACTGGCTGGGGCTGCGGCCCCTGCCGGCGCAGACCGAGATCCTGGTGCTGGCGGGCCATGCCGATTCCCAGGGCATCGCCGGCGCCGGCACCGGTGGGGAGGCCGTGGATCTCCACGGTGCCGCACCCATGCAGGCGGGCATCCGTGATGAGCTGTATTGGAACCTGCTCACGGCCCAGGCCATCGTGAACCTTGGCCAGCAACGGGGCCTGGCCATGCGCCTCTACGTGCCGCCGCTGCGCACCATCGCCGACGGCGATGACCCGCGCACCAACTGGAGTGTGGGCAGGGCCCACGCCGCGGCGGGGGGCTATGCCCTGGAGATCCATTACGACGCCTACGGCCTCGACGGGGTGGGCTCTGGCCTGATTCCACCGCTGCACCGGCAGCCCAGCCGCATCGACGAAAGCCTGGCCCAGGCCTTCGGTGCCTACCCCCTGCTCTACCGCGAGGGCCTCGGCGCGCCGCGGCGGGGCATCGCCATCCTCGAGATCGGCAAGTTGGAGGGGGCCCTGGAAGCCGCCCTGCGGGATCCACGCCGCAGCCAGCTCACCCTCAACGCCGTCGCCCTGCGGGTGGTGGAGGCCCTGGAGCGGGGGCTGGAGCGCCCCCAGAACCAACCCATGCCCACACCGGCCCTGGCGATCACGCCCACACCCGTCAGCCCAACGCCTGCTGGGCGGCGCAGCGGTCCACCAGCCCGGCGTCGCTGAGCCAGGCCTGCGGCCGTGTGAACACATCGGTGAGCAGCGCCTCACGGCTGCCGGGCTCCACCTGGTAGCCGTATTCCCAACGCACCAGCGGCGGCAGCGACATCAAAATCGACTCCGTGCGGCCATTGGTCTGCAGACCGAAGATCGTGCCCCGGTCGAACACCAGGTTGAACTCCACGTAGCGGCCGCGGCGATACAGCTGGAACTGGCGCTCACGCTCGCCATAGGGCGTGGCCTGGCGCTTCTCGGCGATCGGTGCGTAGCTGGGCAGGAAGGCGTTGCCACAGGCGCTGGCCAGGGCAAACAGCTGCTCCCAGCTCTGCTGCACCGGCCCGATGCGGGTGCTCTCGGCCGCCGCCGGGCCGTCCGCGTCCTGCCCCTTGTAGAGCACCCCACCGGGATCCTGGTAGTCGTAGAAGATGCCGCCCACGCCGCGGGTCTCACCGCGGTGCTTGAGGAAGAAGTACTCATCGCACCAGGGCTTGAACACCGGGTAGTAGGCGGGGTTCACGCTGTCGCAAGCGTTCTTGAGGGTGCGGTGGAAGTGCTGGGCGTCCTCCAGGAAGGGGTAGTAGGGCGTGAGGTCGGCGCCGCCGCCGAACCACCACACCGGGCCGGCCTCGAAGTAGCGGTAGTTGAGGTGAACGGTGGGGATGTAGGGATTGCGGGGGTGCAGCACCATCGAGGTGCCGGTGGCAAACCAGCGGTGGCCCTTGGCCTCAGGGCGCTGGCTGAGGATCGAGGGGGGCAGCTCGGTGCCCTCCACCTCGGAGAAGTTCACCCCGCCCTGCTCGAACACCCGGCCGGCCTTCATCACCCGCGAGCGGCCGCCACCGCCCTCGGGGCGCACCCAGCTCTCCTCGGCGAAGCGCCCCTCGCCATCGAGCTGCTCCAGGCCGGCGCAGATCGAATCCTGCAGGCCCATCAGCAGGGCCTTGGCCCGCTGGCGCGAATCGGTCGGCGGGGCTTCCAGGGCCTTGGGCATCGACACTGCGCCCCGGTGGACGCTCGAAACCCACTCACCCTTTCAGGCCACCGGGCCGGCGCACAAGTGATCGAGAGCCTCTGTCATGCCCCAGCCATGATGCCTAGGATCACCTCCCCCACCCGCCCCCCTGAATGGCCACGCCCGAGCAGGCCCGCGCCGCCCTCTGCGCCGTGAAGGATGCCGGCAGTGGCCGCGATCTGCTGGAGCTGGGCTGGATCACCGATCTGCGTCTCCAGGCCGATCGGGCTGTGTTCCGGCTCACCCTGCCGGGCTTTGCCCAGGCACAGCGCGACCGGATCGCCGCTGAAGCGCGGGCGGCCCTGCTGCCCCTCGACGGCGTTGAGGATGTGCAAATCGAATTGAGCCAAGCCCAGGCCGGCAGCCATCCGGGGGCCCCGATCGGCGCAGCTGGCCACGGCCCCGCCGCCGGCCAGCTGCCGGAACGCCAACCGATCCCAGGCGTGAAGCAGGTGATCGCCGTGAGCAGCGGCAAGGGAGGCGTGGGCAAGAGCACCGTGGCGGTGAACCTGGCCTGTGCCCTGGCCAGCCGTGGCCTGCGGGTGGGCCTGCTCGATGCCGACATCTACGGGCCCAATGCCCCCACCATGCTGGGCGTGGCCGACCGCACACCCGAGGTGCGGGGCGAGGGCGCCAGCCAGGTGCTGGTGCCGATCGAAAGCTGCGGCATCGCCATGGTGTCGATGGGCCTGTTGATCGACGCCAACCAACCGGTGATTTGGCGCGGACCGATGCTGAACGGCATCATCCGCCAATTCCTCTATCAGGTCGACTGGGGCGAACGCGACGTGCTCGTGGTCGACATGCCGCCGGGCACCGGCGATGTGCAACTCACCCTCGCCCAGGCCGTACCCATGGCCGGGGCGCTGATTGTCACCACACCCCAGCAGGTGTCGCTGGCCGATGCCCGCCGCGGCCTGGCGATGTTCCTGCAGATGGGCGTGCCCGTGCTGGGGGTGGTGGAGAACATGAGCGTCTTCATTCCCCCGGATGCCCCGGACAAGCGCTACGCGATCTTCGGCAGCGGGGGGGGCGCCCTGCTGGCCGCCGAGGGGGGCGTGCCCCTGCTGGCTGAATTGCCCCTGGAACTGCCGGTGCGGGAGGGCGGGGACGCCGGCACGCCCGTGGTGCTCTCAGCCCCCGACTCCGCCAGCGGCCAGGCTTTCCTCGGCCTGGCCGAGCGCATCACGGCCCTGCACCCGGTGCCGGTTTGAGCCCATGCTGAGCCTGCCAGGGCGCAGCCGCTCCATGTTCGGCGGCCAGTCCCGCTCCCGTCGCAATCCCCTGGCCGCCTTCGACTGGATTCTCTGGGGCATCCCCCTGGCGATGGTGGGGATCGCCGGCGTGCTGATTGCCAGCACCCAGCGCCAGGCCGATTACGCCGACTGGTACCAGCACTGGATCACCGGCGCCGTTGGCCTGGTGATCGCCCTGCTGCTGTCCCGGCTGCCGCTGGAACGCCTGACCCATCTGCAATGGCCCATCTTCGGCGCCACGGTGGTGAGCCTGATGGCCGTGCGGGTGATCGGCACCACGGCCCTGGGGGCCCAGCGCTGGATCAGCATCGGCGGCTTCAATGTGCAGCCATCGGAATTCGCCAAGTTGGCGGCCATCCTGCTGCTGGCCGGCGTGCTGGCCCGCCATCCGGTGGAGCGGCCGGTGGATCTGCTGCGGCCGACGGCCCTGATCGGCCTCCCCTGGCTGCTGGTCTTCATCCAGCCCGACCTGGGCACGTCGCTGGTCTTCGGCTGCGTGCTGCTGGTGATGCTCTTTTGGGCCGGGATGCCCGCAGCCTGGCTGGTGCTGCTGCTCTCCCCCCTGGTGAGTGCCATCCTGGCCGGCACCTGGGCCTGGGGCCTGGTCGCCTGGATCCCCCTGATGGGCTGGCTGGGCCGCAGCAGCCTCCCCTGGAAACGCACAGGCCCCCTGCTGGTGGTGGCGGTGCAGGCCTTCTTTGCCTCGATCACCCCCTGGCTCTGGCAAAACGTGCTGGAGGATTACCAGCGCGATCGGCTGGTGCTGTTCCTCGACCCCGGCAAGGATCCGCTGGGTGGTGGCTATCACCTGCTGCAGAGCACGGTGGGCATTGGCAGCGGTCAGCTCTGGGGCACCGGACTGATGCAGGGCGCCCTGACAAAACTGCGCTTTATTCCCGAGCAACACACCGACTTCATCTTCAGCGCCCTGGGCGAAGAAACCGGCTTCATCGGCTCGGTGCTGGTGGTGGTGGGGTTTGTGCTGCTGATGTGGCGCCTGCTGCAGATCGCTGGCCGGGCCCGCAGCGATGTGGAGTCGTTGGTGGTGGTCGGCGTGGGCGCCATGTTGATGTTTCAGGTGGTGGTGAACATCAACATGACCATCGGTCTTGGGCCGGTCACCGGCATTCCCCTGCCCTTTCTGAGCTATGGCCGTTCCGCCATGTTGATGAACTTCATGGCCCTGGGGATGTGCGCCTCGGTGGCCCGCCAGGGTCGCCGCTAGCCATGGCCGCCGCCGCAACGCCAAGCTTCAGCGATGTGCGGAACGTGTTGGCCGCGGGGGTACCGGCCGGGCACAACGATGACGACAGCGTGCGCCGCCAGTGGTGGGCTGCCCTGGCCACCCTGCAGGACGACCTGCTGTTGCCGGCGGCCGGCAACCGGGGTGTCTGGCTGGCCGCCCCCCTGCCAGCCCTGTATGAGCCCCAGCTGTTGCAGCGGCTGCAGGGCTGGGTCTGGACCCCGGCCCCCATCGACGACCTGCTGGGATCCCAGGCGCCGCTGCTGCCAAGTGGGGCGGTGCCCGCCGCCAGCGAGGGTTCGGGCTTTCAACGCCTCAGCCTGCGGGAGGAGGATGGCACCGATCCCCTGCTGCTGGTGATCACCGCCACCGTGCAGGTGGGGCTCTGCCTGGATGGCGCCCCCGGCCAACGGCGGCTGGTGGTGCGCTTTGACCCAGCCGTGCTCAGCGAGACCCTCGGCCTGATCCACCGGCGACTCAGCGACACGGACCCCACCCAGGCCGAGGGTCTGCACCGCGCCATGCAGGAGCTGGGCTCCCTGCACAGCGATCCCGACCTGGGCCTCCGCTTCTGGCCGCGGCTGGCCGACCGGCTGGCCTCCATGGCGCCAAGCGTGACCCTGGCACCAAGCGTGCCCCTGGCGCCAAGCGTTCGGGCTGATGTCAGCAGTGAGTTGGCCCTGCTGGAGGCCCTCACCCACGAGGTGCGCACTCCCCTGGCCACCATCCGCACCCTGATTCGCTCCCTGCTGCGCCGCCACGACCTCTCCGAGCTGGTGCGCCAACGGCTGGAGCAGATCGATGGCGAGTGCAGCGAACAGATCGACCGCTTCGGCCTGATTTTTCTGGCCGCCGAACTCCAAGGCCAACCGGTCGCGCCGGGGGGCGACGAGGGCCGCCCGACCCAGCTGGCCCGCACCGATTTGAGCGCCCTGTTGCGCCAGCTCGCAGCCCTCTGGCGGCGGCAACTCTCCCGGCGCAGCCTCCAGTTGGAGCTGCAGATTGCGCCGGGCTTGCCCCTGGTGCTCAGCGATCCCGCCCGGCTCGAAACCATGCTGGGCGGATTGATCGATCGCTTCAGCCGCGGCCTGCCCGCCGGCGACAGCGTCACCATCGCTCTCCAGCCCGCCGGTTCACGCCTGAAACTGCAACTCACCAGCAGCGGCAGCAACCAGGCTGGGGAAGCGGCGGAGTCGGAGCCCAGCCCGCGGCGCTCCGTGGGGCCCGTGCTCAGCTGGAACCCCACCACCGGCAGCCTCCACCTCAGCCGCCAGGCCACCCAACAGCTGTTCCGCCAGCTGGGCGGACGCCTCACCGAGCGCAGCGGCAGTGGCCTCACCGTGTTCTTCCCGGTGTGCTGAGGGGGCCGGCAGCCGCCTGCTTTGTTGACGGGTGTGAAGACTCTGCGCCCCCCCGGAAAGCCATCAAAACCACGGTGCTAGCTTCCCGGTGAACCAGTCTGCCGACACCTGAACGAGCCATGACAGCAACGGCGCTGAGCGGTCAACTCCCGAAGTACATCGGCAGCACGGGCGGCCTGCTGAATTCTGCGGAAACAGAGGAGAAATACGCCATCACCTGGACGAGCCCCCAGAGCCAGGGGTTTGAACTCCCCACCGGCGGTGCCGCCGAGATGAACGAAGGCGAAAACATCATGTATTTCGCCCGCAAGGAGCAGTGCCTGGCCCTCGGCACCCAGCTGCGCACCAAGTTCAAACCCCGCATCGAGGACTACAAGATCTACCGCATCTACCCCGGCGGTGACACCGAATTCCTCCATCCCAAAGATGGGGTGTTCCCCGAGAAGGTGAACGAAGGTCGCACCATGGTGGGGCATAACTCCCGTCGCATTGGCGCCAACCCCAACCCCGCCAACCTCAAATTCACGGGCAAGGAAACCTTTGACGCCTGACCGCCAGGTCCATTCTGTTTCCACCGCCGGGGCCTGAGCCCCGGCTTTTTGCTGGCTCCATGCTGAACGCCCTGCTGCAACGCATCAAGGTGGGCCAGGTGGGCCTCACCCCTCCCCAGGCCCAGCCCGGGCGCCATGGGGTCGCCATCGTGCTGGTGGTGCGCAATGAGGAGCGCCACATCGGCGAATGGGCCCGGTTTCACCGCCTGGCCGGCATCCGCCATGTGTTCGTGTACGACGATGGCAGCACCGATGGCACCCTCGCGGCCCTGGCCGCGGCCCTGGGGCCGGCAGGCCACACGGTGATCCCCTGGGGCCAACGGCTGATCGACAGCCGCCTGGGGCGACCGATCCACAACCAGGTGCTGGCCTACGCCCACGCCGCCGCCAATTTCGGCGGGGCCTACCGCTGGCTGGCCTACATCGATGCCGATGAATTCCTGGTGCCGGTGCAGGCCAGCAGCGTGGACGCCGCCCTGGCCCACCTGGGGCCAGATGTGGCGAATCTGTCGCTGCCCTGGCACATGTTCGGCCGCTGCGGCCACCACCTGGCCCCCGCCGGTGGTGTGGTGGCCAACTACCGGCTGCGGGCCGCCGCCCCGATGGAGGCGATGAACTTCAAGTGCCTGGTCGACCCCTGCCGCCTCAGCGCCGTGCGGGTGCACAGCGTGCACACCGGCCACCCCCAACTCACCTGGAATGACCGTGGCGAGCCATCCCGGCTGGCCAAACGGCATCGCGCCAGCTTCTACGCCGCCGACCATCTCCAACTCAACCACTACTACACCCGCTCCAGCGAAGAACTGGAGCAGAAGATCGGCCGCGGGCCAAACCTCGAGGCCAAGCGCCAGGCCTACCGCCGCAAGGTGATGCGCACCGTGACGCGCATCGAAGCGCACACGCTGGAGGACAACCTGGCGCTCAACTTCCTGGACCGGGTCGCTGGCGGGGGTTCTTGTTTGAGTGAAAACTCGCCCTAAAAGCGGTAGCTGAACTGCTCGATCTCGTTGGCGTAGAGGCGTCCAACCAGGCGTTCCAGCCCCGGGGTGTAGTAGCTGCGATAGCCGCCAGGGGCGCCCGCGGGGCGATGGCCGCCCTTGGAACGGGGGAGCCAGCCATCCCAGGCCAGGCCGCCATCCCGAAAAAAGGTTTCGAGGCCAGCTTGCAGCTGCTCAAAGCGCACCACGCGGTCGGCCACCACCCGGTTGTTGATCGTGTACATCGGCCAGTTGTCGTGGAAGGCCAATGGCACGATCCCGCCCAGGGCCTGGCCCGCCGCCAGGGCCTCCACGTAGGCGGTGAAGCTGGGGGGGCTGGCCAACCCCTGAATGCGCCAGAAGTAATCCGACACGGTTTTATCCCAGGGATTGCGCACGATCGCCAGCTTGCGAAAGCTGGCCCACTCCCGCGGGAAGGCCGCCGCCACCCGCGCCGCCGGAGCATGGGGCGGCTTGCGGCCCAGCAGGGGCCGGTGGGCATGGTCGATGGCACGGGTGAGGGCACGGCGATAGCCGCGGGCACCCAGCAGGTGATACAGGGGCAGCAGATAGCGGCTCTGGCGCAGGGCCAGCCGCCGCACCCGGGGGGTGAGCGCAATCCCCAGGGCCATGGTGTCGGCCAAGGCGCTGATCTGCAGGTCATCGGGGCCCAGCAGACGCGCCAGCGACACGCACAGGGAGCTGCCGGCCGCCTTGCGGCAGTGCAGCACGATCAAGCGGTGGCGCTCACTGATGATCATCGGCTCAGCGCTGGGCCCTGGGCCGGTGCTGGGCGATCCAGGCCTTGCCGGCCTGCAGCCAGGGCGGCAGGCGCTGGCCACGGCTGCGACCGATATCCCCAAAGTGTTCGGCCTGCAGGCCATAGGCGGGCAAGCGGGCAATCAACACGTCCACCCCATCGCGATCGATGTTGAAGTCGATCAGCTGGTCTGGGCGATCGGCCATGAAGGCGCGCACGGCCGCCAGATGGAGATCCCACTCCTGGCGCCAGGCCGCCACCAGCGCATCAAGGCTGGGCAAACCCCGCACCCGCCGCTCCCGGGCCGCAAATTCGCCGTGGCCGTGGTGCAGGCGCGAACGCAGCCAATCCTCGCGATCCCGCCAGTTCAGCAACAGGATGGCATCGGGATAGTCGCGCAGAATCTCCCTGAATAAGCCATTACCATCAAAAGTTTGGCGTCGATTGCTATCGATTAAATCACCATAAAAAGTATAGCCTTCAACACTGGAAAACAACGGCTTTCCCATCTCATGATTGGCCCGCATGATGCCGCCAAGCTTGCGCCTGCCCCGCCAGCGATGGGGCAGCTTCTGATGCACGGCCCGATGGCCGGAGCGGGCAAACAACCGGGCCAGGCTACGGGTGGCACATTTGTTGAAACCAACCGCCACCACCTTGGGAAGGGCTGCCGGCAGGGCAGGGCTAGCCAGGGCATGGATGTCAGCTGGAGCCATGCTAATGGAGGGATCGAGTAGCGTTCATTCAGACAGGTTGTATCCATGGCAGGCACCATGCCCGGCTCCGGTGTGCTGAGAGCCGGCGGCCGCATGGGGGCCCGGCTGCTTTCGCCGTTTTACCGCCGTTACCCCTACCGGGGAGCGATGGATCTGTTCAAGCTTGATCCCCGCGGCGCCTATTCGCCCCTCGAGCCATTTTTCTATAACCGCATCCCCAAGGCCGCCAATACCACCATCACCCAGGCCCTGTTTGCGCACACCCGCTTTCGCCCAGCCCGGGCCCGCCGCGGCCACCCCAAATATCAGTTTCTGCGGCCCCTGTTTCTCCCCCCATCTGAGGTGAAGCGCCTGGAGAGCCAGGCCTGGGCCTTCACCGTGGTGCGCGATCCCTACAGCCGGGTGCTGTCGGCCTATCTCGACAAGGTGGGGCGCCGCCGCCACCAGGGCCGCCGCTTCCTCAGCTGGGCCGCCCAGCACGGCCAGCCCGAGAGCTTCCTGGGCTTCTGTCGCTACCTGGAGGCCGGCGGTCTGTTCCTCGACATGCACTGGGCACCGCAGGCGGAGATTCTCTGCCTACCCCTGGAGCGTTTCGACTTCATCGGCCGGGTCGAGACCCTCGAGCACGACCTGGGCCACATCCTGCAGCATCTCTTCGGCGTGGCGCCCGGCGCCCCCGCTCCGCGGGCCGGCACCAGCACCCAGGCCAGTGAGCGGCTCGAGGAGAGCTATGGCCCAGAGGAGCGGCGGATTGTGAACCGTCTCTACGCCCGCGACTTCGAGCAATTCGGCTACGACCGGCGCCTATAAAGGCAAAGCCTGCAGCCGCCTCCCTTGGACACCGGTGCCCCGGATCAGGCCTTCTGCGACCAGGTGGCGGCAGGCCACAACTTCATCCCCCTGTGGAAGTGCTGGCCTGCAGACCTGGAAACGCCGCTCACCACCTGGCTGAAGGTGGGCGCCGGCAGTGAGCATGGCGTGCTGCTGGAATCGGTGGAGGGGGGCGAGCGGATCGGCCGCTGGAGTTTTGTGGTGGCCGATCCGCTCTGGACCCTCACCAGCCGCGCTGAACAGAGCGAGCGGGTGTGGCGCGATGGCCAGCGCGAGTCGATGGTCGGCAATCCCTTTGAGCTGCTGCAGACCTGCCTGGCCCCCCTACACAGCGCACCGGTGCCGGGGCTGCCCCCCGTGGGTCAGCTGTTCGGCTTCTGGGGCTATGAGCTGATCCGCTGGATCGAACCCTCCGTGCCGGTGCATCCCGCCTCCGCGGGCGCCCCCCCCGATGGCTGCTGGATGCTGGCCGACAGCCTGCTGGTGTTCGACCAGGTGAAGCGCCAGATCACCGCCGTGGCCTACGCCGACCTCAGCGGCGGCGCCGATCCCGAGGCGGCCTACGCCGCGGCCCAGCAGCGCATCGTTGGCCTGGAGGAGCGCATGCACGCCCCCCTGCCGAGCAGCGTCACCCCCCTGCGCTGGCACGACGCCAGTCCGGCTGAGATGGCCCAGAGCCTGATCACCAGCAGCAACGTCGCCCAGGGGACCTTCGAGGCGGCGGTGCTCCAGGGCGAACACCACATCGAGGCGGGGGACGTGTTCCAGCTGGTGCTCAGCCAACGGCTGGAAACCCGCATTGACCGCGATCCCTTCGAGCTCTACCGCAGCCTGCGGATGGTGAATCCTTCGCCCTACATGGCCTTCTTCAACTTTGGCGGCTGGTATCTGATCGGCTCCAGTCCCGAGGTGATGGTGAAGGCAGAACCCATCCCGGAGGGCGGCGTGAAAGCCTCGCTGCGGCCGATCGCCGGCACCCGCCCCCGCGGTCGCGACGAAGCGGAAGACCTGGCCCTGGAGGTGGAGCTGCTGGCCGATCCCAAGGAGCGGGCCGAGCACGTGATGTTGGTGGACCTGGGCCGCAACGACCTGGGCCGTGTCTGCCAACCCGGCACGGTGAAGGTGAGCGACCTGATGGTGATCGAGCGCTATTCCCATGTGATGCACATCGTGAGCCAGGTGGAGGGTCTGCTGGCCGAGGGGCAAACCGTGTGGGACCTGCTGATGGCCTCCTTCCCCGCCGGCACCGTCAGCGGTGCCCCCAAGATCCGCGCCATGCAACTCATTCATGCCCTGGAGCCCGATGCCCGGGGTCCCTACTCCGGGGTGTATGGCGGGGTTGACCTGGGCGGAGCCCTCAACACCGCCATCACCATCCGCACCATGGTGGTGCTGCCCCATCCAGAAGGGGGCTGGCGGGTTCAGGTGCAGGCCGGTGCCGGGGTGGTGGCCGATTCCAACGCCGCTGCCGAATACCAGGAAACCCTCAACAAAGCCCGCGGCATGCTCAAGGCAATTGCCTGCCTGCTGCCCGCCCAGCCATGAAGGATCCCCTGTTGCTCAAGGGCTTTGAAGTGGAGCTGTTCACGGGCCGCCCCGACGGCACCGTGGTGGGCTGCAGTGCCGAGGCGGCGGCGGCCCTGGAGGGTTTTGTCACCGAACCGGATCACCGCAATCTGGAATACGTGACCCCCCCCGCAAGCGACTACGCC
>JAGYNF010000210.1 GCA_018400215.1 Cyanobium sp. M55B138
CCGACTGCGACGGGCACGCCGCACGCCGAAGGGAACGCGCACCACGTTAGTGCCGCCGGATGGATCGTTTTGGCTGTTGCCGGTGTTGCCGGTGTTGTTGCCGTTCATGGTCCCCACAACGAAAGGCGAATGAGCCTCGAAAGCTTGGCTGTAGTTCCAGCAGATCACGCTGAAAAAACAAGCCCCTAATCCCTAAGGAATGGTGTGGTTTGTTCAGCTCACCGCAAGCTCCCCCTGGGCCAGTTCGCTGACTGCCAGCTCCTCGACGCTGGGGCAGGTGCACACCAGGTTTCGATCGCCATAGGCATTGTCGATCCGGGCCACCGCCGGCCAGAACTTGTCGGCCCGCTGGCCCGCACCGGCCGGGAAGGCCGCCAGCTGGCGGCTGTAGGGCCGATCCCAGCTGTCTGCCGTCACCGCCGCCAGGGTGTGGGGTGCCCGCTTGAGCGGGTTGTTGTGGGGATCGGCCTCACCCCGCTCGATCGCCGCCACCTCGGCACGGATCGCCACCATCGCCGCACAGAAGCGATCCAGCTCCGCCAGGGATTCACTCTCGGTGGGCTCCAGCATCACCGTGCCGGCCACCGGCCAGCTCACGGTGGGGGCATGGAAGCCATAGTCCATCAGGCGCTTGGCCAGATCGTCCACCTCCAGCCCGGCGCTGCGCTTCAGCGGCCGCAGATCCAGGATGCACTCATGGGCCACCCGGCCCCGGCCCTCCTCTCCACCACTGCCGCGATAGAGCACCGGGAAGTGGGGATCCAGCCGCTCGGCAAGCAGGTTGGCCGCAAGCAGGGCCACCTGGCTGGCCTGGCGCAGCCCCTCCCCCCCCATCATGCGGATGTACATCCAGCTGATCGGCAGGATGGAGGCACTGCCCAGGGGGGCCGCTGCCACCGGTCCAACCGCGCTGCCGGCCTGGCCGGCGGCGGCGGGGAGGAAGGGCAGCAGGTGCGCGGCCACGGCGATCGGGCCCACGCCGGGGCCACCGCCACCGTGGGGAATGCAAAAGGTCTTGTGCAGATTGAGATGGCAAACATCGGCGCCGTACGCGCCGGGTTTGGCCAGCCCCACCTGGGCATTGAGGTTGGCGCCATCGAGATACACCTGGCCGCCGCGGTCATGCACGAGCTGGCAGATGCGGCGGATCGCCGGCTCAAACACCCCGTGGGTGGAGGGGTAGGTGACCATCAGGGCCGCCAGCCGCCCGGCATGGAGGGCGGCCTTGGCCTCCAGGTCCGCCAGGTCGATGTTGCCCTGGTCGTCGCAGGCCACGGCCACCACCTGCATCCCCGCCATCACGGCGCTGGCGGGGTTGGTGCCGTGGGCGCTGGTGGGAATCAGGCAGACCGTGCGGTGGGCCTCCCCGCGACTGCGGTGCCAGGCCCGGATCGCCAGCAGGCCGGCGTATTCCCCCTGGGAGCCGGCATTGGGCTGCAGCGACACGCCGGCAAAGCCGGTGATCGCCGCCAGCCACTGCTCCAGATCCGCCGCCAGGCGCCGGTAGCCGCTGGCCTGCTCCGCTGGAGCAAACGGGTGCATCTGGCTGAAGGCGGGCCAACTCACCGGCGCCAGCTCGGCGGCGGCATTGAGCTTCATGGTGCAGCTGCCCAGCGGAATCATGCCGTGCACCAGCGAGAGATCCCGGCCCACCAGGCGCTGGATGTAGCGGAGCAGCTCGGTTTCACTGCGGTAGCGCTGAAAGGGCTCCTGCTGCAGCCAGGCCACCTGCCGGGTGGGGATGGCGGCGGCAGTCCAGTCATCGAGAGGGGCGCCAACCACCAGGGCTGGGGCCACGCCGCTGCCAGGGGCCAGGGCCCCCAGCAGCTGCTCGAGCTCCGCAGCCGTGCTGCATTCATCGAGGCTGATGCCCACCCCATCGGCCAGGCGGCGCAGGTTGAAGCCGGCCGCCAGCGCCGCCGCCACCAGGCCATCGGCCCTGGCTGCGGTGGCGGGGATCACCAGGGTGTCGAAACCGGGCCCCGGCTCGGGGGCCAGGCCCAGCTGCCTGAGGCCGGCGGCCAGGGCCTGGCGCAGCGCGGCCACCCGGGTGGCGATGGCGGTGAGGCCCTCGGGGCCGTGGTGCACGGCATAGAAGCTGGCCATCACGGCCAGCAGCACCTGGGCCGTGCAGATGTTGCTGGTGGCCTTGTCACGGCGGATGTGCTGCTCGCGGGTCTGCAAGGCCAGCCGCAGGGCTGGGCGGCCCTCGGCATCGCGGCTCTGGCCCACCAGCCGGCCCGGGATCTGGCGCTGATAGGCCTGGCGGGTGGCGAAGAAGGCGGCATGGGGCCCGCCAAAGCCGATCGGCACCCCGAAGCGCTGGGCACTGCCGATGGCGATGTCGGCGCCCAGCTCGCCCACCGGCGCCAGCAGCACCTGGGCCAGGGGATCAATCGCCACCGCGCTCACCAGGCCCGCATCGCCGGCCGCCCGCAGCAGGGGTTCGGGGTTCCACAACCGGCCCCGGTTGCCCGGCAATTGCAGCAGGAGTCCGAAGGCCCCAGCGGGCAGCGCCTGAGGCGCCAGATCTTCGGCATCCACCAGCTCCAGATCGATCCCCAGGGGCTCGGCCCGGGTCTGCAGCACCGCCAGGGTCTGGGGGAACACCTGGCTGTCGACCAGGAAGCGGCTGGCATCACGGTTGCTGCTCACCGCCCGGGCCAGGGCCATCGCCTCAGCCGCGGCGGTGGCCTCATCCAGCAGGGAGGCATTGCTGATCGGCAGGCCGGTGAGCTCACTGATCAGGGTCTGGAAATTGAGCAGGGCCTCCAGGCGCCCCTGGGCGATCTCGGCCTGGTAGGGGGTGTAGGCCGTATACCAGGCGGGATTTTCGAACACATGGCGCTGCTGCAGGGCCGGGGTGGCCGTGCCGTAGTA